>CADCQP010000124.1 GCA_902803535.1 uncultured Bacteroidia bacterium
GGGGAGAATAATGTCCTCCCATCGAAGGATCGGCAAGTTTCGCATTGACTACGTCTATGAGTTGCTTCTTGAGCAGTTTACGTGTCGTCCAGATTTCTTCGTCAGGGACATTGTATATGCCTTCGAAGCACTTCTTGTCATAATGATGGGTCTGGAACTCGGGACCGAAAACCCTGGAATGGATGGCCTTCCATTCCTTGGCCGCCCATGTCGGATAATGGACTCCGTTGGTTACGTAGCTTATGAAGAGTTCTTCCGGCAGGTAGCCAGGGTACATCGGAGAAAAGATCTCCTGGCTGACTTTCCCGTGGAGCATTGACACTCCGTTGACATTCTGGGAAATATTGGCTGCCAGGTGGCTCATGGAGAATTTCTCACCCCCGTCCAGGGGATTGAGCTTGCCCAGGGACATCATCCTAGTCCAGTCAATCTTCAGCAAGGCGGGGAAATGGCCGAGGTACTTCCTCAGGAGGCCCTCTTCAAAGGCATCGTGACCGGCGGGAACCGGAGTATGGGTCGTGAACAGGGATGATGCACGCACCACCTCGATTGCCTCCGAGAATTCCAGGTTGTCATTCTGGATGTACTCACGGAGCCTCTCAAGGCCGGTAAAGGCCGCATGGCCTTCATTGCAATGGTACACCGTCGGATTGATTCCAAGCTTGCGCAAGGCCCTCACGCCTCCGATGCCGAGGAGGAGTTCCTGCTTGAGCCTGTTTTCCCAGTTGCCTCCGTACAGGTGCCAGGTCACCTGGCGGTCCTCTTCGGTATTGGCCTCGAAATCGGTATCAAGCAGGTAAAGGTCAGTCCTTCCTACCGCAACCTTCCACACGCGCGCAGTCAGGTCCCTTCCGGGGAAGGCGATCTGGACCATAACCCAATTCCCGTCCTTGTCCATGACCGGCTGGGCGGGGGTACGCAGGAAATCCTGCGGGTCGTACCTTGCGACCTGGTCGCCCTGGGCAGACATGTACTGTGAGAAATAGCCATACCTGTAAAGCAGTCCGACTGCCGTGAGGTTGACGTTCATGTCGCTCGTTTCCTTGAGATAGTCGCCGGCGAGGATACCGAGTCCGCCTGAATAGATCTTCAGGGAGCTGTCAAGACCGTACTCCATGCAGAAATAACCGACAGACGGCTCTGTCCTTTCCTTCTTGGCGGCCATGTAGGTGTCGAACTCGTCCATCACCGCGGCAAGCTTCCCGAGGAAATCCTTGTCGCTGGTCAGTTGCTTGAATCTCTTGAGGCTCACTGTATCCAGGACCGCCATTGGATTGTGTCCGGAATTGTGCCATATGACCGGGTCCACATATCTGAACAGGGCCTTGGCGCTGTCATTCCAGCACCACCAGAGGTTCTTGCAGAGTCTTTCCAGTCCGGAGAGCTCCTCCGGCAGATGGCGCGTAACCATAACGCTCTTCCACGTCGGCGAGCTGATTTCAGGCTGAATATATTCCATGTTTTTATTCTCCGTATATTTGGGGAAAGACCCTTCCCTGGAAACGACTTTCCCAAGGGCTTTTGAATAGGCTTCCCAATAGTAAACAATCTGATTTTTCCACAACGCGATGGAGGCGACATCGCGGGCATTCTCCATATATTCCTTCCTCACGTCAAGTTCGAGGGAAGCTATCTCCATCACCCTTTCAGCGACCCTTCCGACCACCTCACGGTAATTGGAGTCATTCCTCTCCACTACCATCACACCAGGATGTTCGCCGTCATAATGGTTAAGGACCCACTGTCCGAAACCGGCAAGGGTCGTGGTGAGGGTCGGGACGCGGAATTCGGCGGCCTCAAGCGGGGTGTATCCCCACGGTTCGTAATACGACGGGAAGAGAGCCAGGTCGAATCCCACCACCAGGTCATAGTATCTCAGTCCGAAGATGCCGTCATCCCCGTTGAGATAGGTGGGGACGAACCAGCATTTCACCTTGTCGGACTTGTTCTGGTTGAGCCCGAGCTGGGATATCCTGCCGAGGATCGTGTCGTATTCCGGATTCTGGAGCACATGGGTAGTGCTCGTAGTATAGAAGGGGTCTCCCTGGCCTTCAAGCTTCGCGGCGAGATGCCTGTCCGGCCCATTGTTCCCGGCCGGGACCATGATGAAGGCATGGATCTCGGGACCCGTGTATTCAGAGTGATTGATCTGGTCCAGGGAGTCCAGAAAGACATCGACTCCCTTGTTGCGGTACTCGTAACGGCCGCTTATGCCGACCAGTACGGCGTCCTTCGGGACCGCGGTCCCGGACATTGCGGAAGCGACCTCGATGAGCCTGCTGCGGGCCTGTGAACGCTTTTCGTTGTACTCCTGGTCGGTTGCAGGCGTGAAACTGTTTTCGAATCCGTTCGGAGTGACCACGTCAACTTCCCTTGAAAGGAACTGCCTGCATTCCCGTGCGGTCGTCTCGCTTACGGTAGTGAAGATGTCTGCATTGGCCGCGGACATCTTCTCCAGTGAATGGCGGGACCTGTTGTTGAACCGGTGGGCCATCTGGTCTCCGTCATATGATCCGAGTTCATCGTACAGGGGAAGGTTGTTTCCCGCTATGCAGCGGCCCATTACAGTGGCATGGGTGGTAAAGACGGTCGCGACCGGCAGACCCGTGGACTTCAGATACAGCAGGCCGGCTCCGGTCTGCCACTCATGGAACTGGGCCACGACCTTGTCCGAGGCATCAAGGTTGAAACGGTAGAAACTTTCAATCACCTTTCCGGCGGAGAAACCGAAGAGGGCATTCTCCTTGTAATCCCAGTCTCCGGTTATTGAATCTACCTTGTACTTGTTCCAGTATTCTGTAAGTATCTCATTCTGCTTTGTCAGGAACTGCCTGTAATCGACGAGGATGGCGATAGGATGCCCGGGAACGTTCCACTTTCCGGTCCGGACCCTCAGTCCCTCGCGGGCCGCCTGGGCCTTCCACGGCCTGAAAAGCGACGCGTCTTCGATGAAATCGGGATTGCTTCCCGTTTCCATCCACTCATCAGGTCCTACCAGGATGTGATGACGCTTCAGTTCATTCTTGAGAAACAGCGACTTTGTCGCTATGACGGTGTATACACCCCCTACCTTGTTGCATACTTCCCAGCTGACCTCGAAAAGGTAATCAGGGACCAATAGATCATTTGCCAATTCTGTCTGGATTCGTTTTTTCAAAGTTAGCACTAAAAACCGAAATTCCGTCTTCTACCCTGATGATAAAATCGCTCAAAACGTTCATATAGTTGATGAACGCCTCATATGGGGTGTCATACGGGTTGAAATACTTGTGGACCTCCCCGTCGGAGAAGAACTTGGTGCACATGTAATAGAGATGGTCGCTCTCCTGAAGGTGACCGAAGTCATTCCACAAGGCCGGATCGTTCAGTATCGCGACTTTTTCGTACTGCGCATACAGCTTGTTGAATGCATCCTGCTGGAGCTCATTGCCCAGCCATGCGGTGACATCACGTTCTTCATCAGCCCAGGATATCGGATCGGGAACGTCGAGCTGGCTGACCACCTTGTTGGCCTTCACAGCCTCGGAAGGGGTCACGAAAGACATTGTCCCGTCGGAGATGACGGCTTCAGGAAGGTATCTCATAAAATCAAAGATGCCCGATTCCGCCCCCTGGTGCTCTCCGAAGGTCTCATAGTCCATGAAGAGGTTTATCACGTCCCCTTCGCCTTCCTTGAGCCAGCCAAGGTATTTCTCGCCGGTAAGCGGCCATCCGCTCCACTCCCTGTTGGAGAAACGGAAAGCGATATCATCGCTGAGGGACCAGTTCCGGAGCAGCAGCCTGAGCTTCGGCTGTGCGGTGTCGCTGTAAACATAATTGGGATTGCGGTCTCCCATGACATGGCGGGCCCCCTCAGTCAGCATGGTCTTGAATCCGAGGTCATATACCTCAGCCCCTATGGCGTTGGAATAGATGAGCTCGGTATTGCGGAAAACCTTGGGAGTAAGTCCGAAATACTGCTCGACAGCCTGCTTGTGCTTGTTGACCTGATGCCTGAATTCAGCCGGAGCGGAAAGCGAGGCAAGTGAATGGTAATAGGTCTCCGCGAGGAACTCCACACAACCGGTATCGGCCAGGGCACGGAAGGAGTCCAGCACCTCAGGAGCGTACCTGTCGAACTGCTCGATCGCAGATCCGGAGATGGAGAATGCCACCTTGAATTTACCGTCATGCTTCTTGATTTCCTCAAGAAGCAACTGGTTCATAGGGAGATAGCACTTCTGGGCAATCCTCCGCAGGATGGTCCTGTTGGCAAAATCATCATAATAATGGGAATCCTTGCCGATATCGAAAAACCGGTAGAGCCTGAGCCTCATAGGCTGATGCACCTGGAAATAAAGGCATATATTCTTGCTCATATGATTGTGTGTTTTTCAGTTTACTTATTGACGACCTCTTCGTAAATGGCCTTGAGTTTGGCCGTAGCTATGTTCCATTTAAGCTGGTTGACCTCATCATATCCCTGCCTGCCCGCAAAGTCGGCCAGGGAAGGATAATTCAGAAGCGCATATATGTCATCCGCCATCGCATCGATGTCCCAGAAATCCACCTTGAATGCATACCTGAGCACTTCAGCGGCGCCTGACTGGCGGGAAATGACCGTCGGCACATTGGTACGCATTGCCTCCAGCGGGGAAATGCCGAAAGGCTCGGAAACCGAAGGCATCACATACACATCCGACAGGGCGAACATCTCCTGGACTTCCTTCCCGCGAAGGAATCCTGTGAAGTGGAACCTGTCCGAAATCCCCAGGCGCGCCACGTGCCTGATACAGCGGTTCATCATGTCTCCGCTGCCGGCCATCACGAAACGGACCCCGGAAGTCCTCTTCAGCACCTTCGCCGCAGCCTCGATAAAATACTCAGGCCCCTTCTGGAAGGTGATCCTGCCGAGGAAAGTAACCACCTTGTCTCGTACTCCCCTGCTCACAGACATGTCCTGACGTCCGCTGAAATCCACTGCATTGTGCACAGTGACTACTTTGGAAGCATCTATGCCATAGCGGTTTATCACGATATTCCTGGTCAGGTCGCTTACCGTTACGACACGGTCGGCCGCCTCCATTCCGCGTTTCTCGATGGCAAGGACGCGGGTGTCGATCATGTCCTCGCTGCCCCTGTCATATGACGTTGCGTGCACATGCACCACGAGCGGCTTTCCGGTAAGTTCCTTAGCGGCTATCCCGGCCAGGTAAGTAAGCCAGTCATGGGCGTGGATGACATCGAATTCATCCCGGCGCTGAAGGGCTATCGTCCCCCCGACCATCGCATACCGCGCGACTTCCTCCATGAGGTTCTTGCCGTATTTTCCGGAGAAGCGGTACTTCGTACCATATGACACCCTGAAGTCTTTTTGCTGCCTCTTGCGCTCATCCTCGACAACGCTGGAGAACTCCTCGGGACTGACATATGGGACCATGTTGCTGCCGATGTGGACGAACTTTACCCTGTCCAGGAATTCGTTCACGTCCACGGAGACTGAATCCACCGAGACATCGCTTGCATTGACTATGTCTATGCTCTTGTCCTCGTCACCGGAAGCGGACGGCATCACGAAAATAGTGTCCACCCCGTTGTAGGCCAGTCCCTTGACAATGCCGTAACAGGCTGTTCCGAGCCCCCCTGCGATATGCGGGGGAAACTCCCATCCAAACATCAGCACTCTCATTTGACGTCCTCCTTGTATTTGTCCATAAGATAGTCCGCCTTCAGGAGGGATGCCGTACTGAGCGCGGAGGCGATTGCCCCGTGCGGCTCATGTGGCGGATCCCCGTCATAAAGCTCCGAAAACGCTCCGACCCCGTGCTTGTTCATGTCCTCGGCAAAGCCTTCCACCAGCCACTGGGCCCTCTTCCAGAATGCGGGCCCCTTCATCCGGAATGACACCTCCAGATAAGGTCCGAGAAGGGAAGGACGGGTACTGCCCTGATGATATGCCAGGTCCCTTTCGACCTGGGTCCCTTCGTAAACTCCCTTGTAGTTTGGATCACGCGGGGACAGGGTGCGGATTCCGCGGCTTGTCACGAGTTCCCTGTCAATGACATGCATGACTTTCTGCGCCGCCTCGTCATCCACCGGGGAATTGTCCACCCAGATGGCATACAGCATGTTCGGACGGACCTCCATATGCTGGCCGCGGTTATCGACATAGTCTGCAAGATATCCCATCGAAGGATTCCAGAATGTCTTCATGTAGCTGTCCGAAATCATCTCCCTTATCCCGCGGAATTCACCGATGAAGGAAGCGTCGGAACCATATTTCTCTTCCATCGCTATGGCAAAGCATATGGAATTGTACCAGAATGCATTCGTCTCAACCTGGTAACCGGCCCTTTCGGTCACGGGCCGCCCATGGAGGTAGGCGTTCATCCATGACAGGGCGACGCCGTCCATCTGGGCCCAGAGCAGGCCGTTGGGCTGCATTGCGACCTCCTTCCTGACACCTGGGAGATAGCTGCGGAGGACTCCCTTGAGGGTGTCTCCGTATTTTTTCCACACCCTCTGGGGATCGGCGCCGAAACGGATGTACTGCTCCAGTACGCCGGCGAGCCTCAGCGGAGCCTCAACCTGGGTAGTCCTGTGGAAGAGCCTCTCCTGCTGATTGGCTATAAGGTTGTCCAGTATCTCTTCGAATTCAGCCTTGTTTCCATCGCAGAGCAGGGTTATGCCGGGAAGGGCATAGAGTGTCTCGCGCAGAAGCCCTGTGTAGAGCCATGAGAAGCCGGCGGTGATGCGCTTGTGGCCATGGCGGCTCATCTTGAACATGTTGGCCCAGTACACCAGCTGGTCATGGTAAGACTTTATCTCTCCCCTGGAGGCTACTCCGGCATCGAAGCGGCGCTTGAGTCCTGCCGGCTTTATCACATTTACGGATGCGGAAAAGACCACGGACCCTCCGGGCTTGATCTCCATCTCGAACTGCCCTGGGACGTAAAGGTCCTCCCTGCAGTCGAATCCGCGGCGGTACTCGTCGGAGTAAGTCACTCCCTTGTACCAGTTGGGATTCGGCCTGAACACCGAAGAGGAACTGCTCATCTGGAGGTTAAGGTCCGGGAAGCCCTCGTACATGTTGAACGAGACACCGCACGGGATCTCCTCGTAGTCAAGCCTGGCCTGGGGATTCTGGACGGTAAGGGCATGGATATTCCTGAATGCCAGGAAAGGCTTGAGCATCAGCGTAACGGGAGCGGGCGACTCAAGGACCTCGAATTTAACAAGCACCTGGTCGCTGTCCTGCATGAGCTGTATGCTCTTCCGGAAAAGGATGCTCCCGACCCTGTAGGTGATCTGGGGGACCGGGTCAGCCTGGAAATCCACTATGTACTTGTGGCCGCGGGGCTCATATATGTCTCCGTAGCAGTGGATTCCGAGATTGAACTGCTTGCCCCTAAGGACAAGGCTTTCGTCAAGTGAAGACAGGAGGAGGTACTTGTCCTCACCGAACCTGTCGATAGGGACAGCCAGAAGGCCATGGTACCTGCGCGTATTGCAGGTTACTATCGAAGTGTTGCAATAGGCCCCGGTCTTGTTCACACTTATGATCTCCCTTCCCAGGGAGTAGGACAGATTGACAAGTTCCGCTTTGTTGAATTTCAGAAATGCCATATGCTCAAATTGTTATCATCTAACTTTTTTCAGGACGAGAGCGCAGCGGCTGGGAAGGTACAACTCCAGCGTGTCGTCATAGGCCTGATTCCCGTTAGGGCTCTTGACATGCATCGAAACATGCTCTTCGCCTGCTTTCAGGCGGGAGAAACCGTCGAAACGGTCTTCGTCGGAGTCCAGTTCCAATCTCCATGTCCCGTCCGGTGCAGAAAAACCGTAATCGGCAAAGGAAAGGACCGGATTGAAATTCACTGCAAAGATAATATTTTTGCGCCTGAAAATCAATATTTTCTTTTCCTCATCGGCGGTCAGGAGCTCCGGAGAGGTACCCAGGACTCCCTCATCCCGCACAAAGCTTACGATAGCGGAATCGAAATTCCCGAGATACTTGTAACGCAGGTAGTCCTTGTCCGCAAGCGACCACTGGCGGCGGGCATATTTGTACGACCACCCGTTCCCCTCCCTGGGGAAATCTATCCATTCCGGATGCCCGAACTCATTCCCCATGAAATTGAGATATCCGTCACCTGCGGTTGCCAGGGTGACCAGCTTGATGAGTTTGGAAAGGGCGATTCCCCTGTCCACCGTCACGCTGCAGGAGCCCCTGTTCATGGATGTGTACATTTCCTTGTCCATGAGCCTGAAAATGATGGTCTTGTCCCCCACCAGGGCCTGGTCATGGCATTCCGCGTAGCTTATGGTCTTCTCGTCGGCGCGCTTGTTCGTCAGCTCGTACCAGATCTCGCCGGGGCTCCACTGCTCATCCGTCCTCTCCTTGATCCACTTGATCCAGTGGTCGGCGATCCCCATGGCCATCCTGAATCCGAAGCCCACGCCTCCCCTGTCCAGTGGAGCCGCGAGTCCGGCCATCCCGCTCACGTCCTCGGCTATGGTGATGGCATCGGGGTTGATCTCCCTGACAAGCAGGTTGGCCAGGGCCAGGTACTCTACGGCATTCTCGTCAACCCCCTGGTTGAAATAGTTGTCGTATCCGGTAAAATCCTTCCCCAGGCCGTGGTCCCAGTAGAGCATGCTGGTGACCCCGTCGAAGCGGAATCCGTCAAGATGGTATTCTTCCATCCAGAATTTGCAGTTGGACAACAGGAAACCCTTAGTCTCGTCTTTTCCGTAATCGAAGCACCTGGACCCCCAGGCCGGATGCCGTCCCTGCGGCCCCTTGTAGAAATACAGGTCCTCCCTTCCGTCAAACAGGCTGAGGCCTTCGGCTACGTTGTCCACCGCATGGGAGTGGACTATGTCCATCACCACGGCGATCCCCATCCCGTGAGCTTCATCCACCAGTGCCTTGAACTGCTCCGGAGTCCCGAAACGGGAACTCAGGGCAAAGAAATTGGAGACCTGATAGCCGAAAGAGCCGTAATATGGATGCTCCTGCAAGGCCATGATCTGAAGGACATCGTACCCTCCCCGGGCGACCCGCGGCAGCACGTCCCGCCTGAAATCGTCGAAAGAGGCGACCTTCTCTTCCTCTGACGCCATCCCTATATGGCACTCGTAGATGAGCGGAGTCTCCCTCTTCCCGGGAGAAGGGTATTTCCAGGCATATGGCTTTTCCGGGGCCCACACCTGCGCGCAGAATATCTTGGTAACCGGATCCTGGACGCACCGCGTGGCATATGAAGGAAGCCGCTCCCCTCCGCCGCCGGGCCACTCCACGAAAATCTTGTAGAGGGACATGTGATGCAGGAAGAAAGACGGCAGGATTATCTCCCAGTTCCCTCCTCCGACAGGCTTCAGGGCGCATGCGTCGGTCCTTTTCCAGTTGTTGAATTCGCCTATAAGGTAAATCCTCGTCGCGTTCGGGGCGAACTCACGGAATACCCAGGAACCGTCCGGCCCCCGGTGGAGCCCGTAATAGAGATGGTTGTTGATCCCTCCGGCGAGGGACCCTCCGCGGCTGAGCCGTTCAGCGGCAGCCAGTATCCTCCCGTGCCGGGAATCGATGGCCTCCTTGTAGGGTTTCAGCCAGGGATCGGTATCATAGATCATGCTATGGGTGCCCATGTTCACGATTCCTTTTCAACTGTTTCACGTACTGTACGAAGGTAGTTCCTGCAAGAGGAAATGAGTTCCCGGGAACGCTTCACCAGTTCCCCTATGTCATCCAGGCTCGTCTTGGGGTCTTCTACCTTGGCGGCGATCGCCTCAAGTTCGGCCATGGCCTTGGAGTAATCGAATTTCTCTTCCATATGTAATCTTATCCATTATCAGTATCCTGCACGGTAACCTTTCCGACCACCGCGTCCAGGCGGCCGTCGGCAAAAAGTACCGATATCCCGTCTCCGGGGGCCCTTCCCCGGGCGGATGTCATCCTCACCCCCCTGGAATCCAGGGCAAGAGAAAAACCGCGCTTCAGCACATTGCGCGGGTCTGTTGCAGATATCCTCGTCTCGATCAGGCGCAAGGCGGCCCCGGCCTCGTCAAGGCGTGCCCTCACTGAGGACATCACCCTTCCCTGGGCCAGCTCAATAGAGGAGAGAAGGGAGGAGAGGCGGTTGTGGAAGGCAAGCGAAAGCCTTGTGGCATATGAACTTATCCTTTCGTCCTCCGCCGCAGTGCTCTCCAGGAAAAGGTCAGCCAGGGCGGTAGGAGTCTTTACATACAAGTGGGCGGCCATGTCCGCGACATGGAAGTCCCTTTCATGGCCTATGGCGGTAACCACGGGAAGCGGACAGCGGGCAATGGCAGCAGCCATGACATACTCATCAAAGCAGGAAAGGTCGCCGGCCGATCCCCCTCCGCGGAGGATGACTACGGCATCATATGCCGTTCCGGACCCTTCCACGAGCCCGAGGGCATGCGCTACCGAGCCGGGCGCATCCTCGCCCTGCATGGTCGCGGGGAAGAAATCCAGGCGGTAGGCGAAACCATATGCATTCCCGAGCAGGTGCTCCCGGAAATCCCCGAGGCCGGCGGCGCCTTCCGCCGAAATCACCGCGATGCAATAGGGCAACGCCGGAATGAGAAGCTCTTTCTGAAGGTCCATAAGACCCTCTTTCTCAAGTCTTTCTATTGTCTTGCGCCGCTTTAGCTGCTGTTCCCCGAGAGTAAAAGAAGGATCAATGTCGTCTATGATAAGCGAAAAACCGTAGATCTCATGGAAATTGACCTGGGCATGGACCAGGATTTCCTGCCCGGCAGAAAGGGGCGAACCTGTCGCCTGCCGGAACATCGCGGCCAGGATCCGGTAATTGCCGTTCCAGATGATGGCCTTGGCCCTTGCAAGGACCTTCTCCTGACGGCTCTGGACGAGATCCATGTAGCAATGTCCGTTCGCCTTGACACTTATGGAACCGATCTCCGCCCGCACCCAGAGTTTCTCCGGGAAAAGGTCTTCAAGACCGTCCCTGACAGCCGAGGAGAGAGTGTAAAGGTCAATAATATCTTGTTCCATAGCCAATTGAACCTCTTCATACAAAAATAAGCATTTTTCTCCGCACTGCAGCTTTTTTTTGCTATCTTTGCACTGCCTTACAAACCAGCAGCCCGATGATAATTACCGACGCAACTTTCGCAGGGAGCAGCACCAGGGTTTCACAGAAACCCCAATCAGGACTGCCCGAGTTCGCCTTCATCGGCCGTTCCAATGTAGGGAAGTCATCCCTGATCAACATGCTGACCGGAAGGAAAGGGCTTGCAAAGACCTCTTCGACTCCAGGCAAGACTCAGCTGGTCAATCATTTCCTCATCAACAAGCAGTGGTACCTGGTTGACCTTCCGGGCTACGGTTATGCCAAGATGGGCAAGAAAGCCCGGGCGGAACTGTCCAACATCATCAACGACTACATCCTCTGCTCAAAGGAGATGGTCCTCCTCTTCGTGCTGATAGATTCCCGCCACGACATCCAGCAGAATGACCTGGATTTCCTCACATCCCTGGGGGAGAACAGGATCCCGTTCACTATCATATACACCAAGTGCGACAAGCTAAGCCAGACCGCTTTCAATGCACAGCTGGAACGGAACAAGGCCCTGCTTTCTGAGCAATGGGAGCCCCTGCCGGACATGCTCTCCAGTTCCTCCCAGAACGGGAAGGGGAAAGAAGAGATCCTGGATTATATTGAAGACCTGATTAAATCTCTAAAATAACTATGCAATCCGAACAGAAAATGGAAATCTTTGCGTGCAGGGCCTCCCGGGACTTTGCACTGAAGGTAATCGACGAAATGAACAAAGACCGCAAGCCGGATGAACCCCTTGTGCGCCTGGGAAGCTCTGAAGTGACGACTTTCAGCGACGGAGAATTCCAGCCGTCCTTCACGGAAAGCGTCAGGGGAGCCAAAGTCTTCATCATACAGTCGACATTTCCCTCCGCCGACAACCTCATGGAGCTCCTGCTCTACATAGACGCGGCCAAGAGGGCATCTGCAGGCAGCGTTGCCGCCGTGATGCCGTATTTCGGATGGGCCCGCCAGGACCGTAAAGACCGTCCCAGGGTCTCCATAGGAGCCAAGCTCGTCGCCAACCTCCTCCAGGTGGCGGGAGCCGACAGGGTCATGACCTGCGACCTTCACGCAGACCAGATACAAGGATTCTTCAACACCCCGGTGGACCACGTGTACGCCAGCAAGGTGTTCATCCCCTACCTCAAATCCCTGAACCTCGAGAACCTCGCGATAGCAGCCCCCGACATGGGCGGAGCCAAGAGGGCGAACGCATATGCAAGCGCCCTTGCATGTCCCGTGATCATATGCCACAAGTCCCGCGAAAAGGCCAACGTGGTAGGCTCCATCACTGCTATCGGAGACGTGAAGGACAAGAACGTAGTCATAGTTGATGACATGATCGACACCGCCGGCACGCTCTGCAAAGCTGCAGAAGTGCTTATAGGCAAGGGAGCAAGAAGCGTACGCGCCTGCGCAACCCACCCGGTACTTTCCGGCCCCGCATATGAAAGGCTGGCCGCATCTCCCATCTCGGAGGTAGTCGTCACCGATTCCATCCCCCTCTCACAGGACCCCGCAAAGGACAAGAGCAAGATCCACGTAGTGTCCCTTACCCCTGTCTTTGCCAACGTCATCCGCAAAGTCTACTGCTATCAGCCGATCAGCCCTGACTTCATATTCTGACGCCCCGTGAAAGTATTCCTGGCAGCACTTCTGTTCATTGCACTCTGCGTAATAGGATTCGGAGTCAACATCTTCTTCCGGGGAAAGCCCTTCCCTGAAGGAGAGGTCAGCCGCAATGAAGACATGAAACGCCTGGGAATCAAGTGCATGCACCAGATTGATTCGGATATCCACGACAGCCAGACCGAAACTGGGCCGAAGAACCCGGACGGGATCTGCGATGGGAAATTCGATGCTTCCTGCGAAAGCTGCGCCCTGTACAAATACGAAAAGAAACAGCTTTAAAACAACAAAACGCCATGAGTTTAGTAGCGATAGTCGGCAGGCCTAACGTAGGCAAGTCAACCCTTTTCAACCGCCTCGTAGGCACACGCAAGGCCATAGTCGATGAAACGGCTGGAGTGACACGCGACCGTCACTACGGAAAATGCGAATGGAACGGGAGGGAATTCTCCGTCGTTGACACCGGCGGATGGACGACCAACTCCGACGACATATTCGAGAATGCGATCAGGAGCCAGGTGCTCATTGCCATTGAAGAATCCGACGCGATCCTTTTCATGGTAGAGGCCGCCACCGGCATCACCGATTACGACTCCCAGATCGCCGACGTGCTCCGCCGGAGCAAGAAACCCGTCATCCTGTGCGTGAACAAGGTCGACACCGGGGAAAAACAATATGACGCATATCAGTTCTACTCCCTGGGGCTCGGCGAGGTCTGGAGCATCTCAGCCGCGAACGGAAGCGGCACCGGAGACTTGCTGGACGAGGTCCTGAGGGTACTTCCCGACGACACGTCGGCAAACAAGGACGAACACCCGGAGCTCCCGCACATCGCCATAGTCGGACGCCCGAACGTCGGCAAATCCTCCCTTGCCAACGCCCTCCTGGGAGAAGACCGGAACATAGTGACCCCGCTGGCCGGCACCACCCGTGACTCGATATCCTCATATTACAACAAATACGGACACGAGTTCATGCTGGTCGACACGGCCGGGATGCGGCGCAAGACCAAAGTCAAGGAAGACCTGGAATTCTACTCCGTACTCCGCTCCATCAGGGCGATCGAGAACTCGGATGTCTGCATCCTGATGATCGACAGCAACCTGGGAATGGAGGCGCAGGACATGTCCATTTTCAACCTCATAGTCAAGAACCGCAAGGGATGCGTCCTGGTGGCCAACAAGTGGGACCTGTTCGATAAAGACAAGGACTCAGTCAGGAAATACACCGAAGGACTCAAGGCAAGGATCGCCCCGTTCGACGACGTTCCCATCATATTCACTTCTGTGTTGAAGATGCAGAGGATCCAGGACGTTCTCAATGCCGCGGAAGAAGTTGCCGCCAACTACAGCCAGAAGATCCCCACATCGAAGCTGAACGAAGCCCTGCTGCCCGAAATCGAGAACTACCCGCCGCCTTCGTGGAAGGGGAAATACATAAAGATCAAGTATATAACCCAGCTTCCGACCAAGTTCCCGGCGTTCGTGTTCTTCGCCAACCTGCCGCAGTACGTGAAAGATCCTTACAAGCGCTTCCTGGAAAACCAGATACGCAAGCACTTCAACTTCACAGGCTGCCCGATCCAGGTTTACATCAGGCAGAAATAAAAATCATTTCAAGTTTCCTCACGGCCCACGCACATTTTTTTATCTACGTTACCCCTCCCCTAAATCCCTTCCCTCGGGGAAGGGACTTGCTCGCCCTTTAGGGCTCGGAAACAGGTTGTTTCGCACAAGCGAAACTTAAATAATCATTTCTTCGGGAACCTTACGGTAAAGCACGCTCCCCCAAGCATGAAGGATTTCGAGTAGGAGATCTCGCCGCCGCATTTCTCCAGGATGTTCCGGCATATGGCCAGACCGAGGCCGGTGCCGCTGCTCTTGGTGGTGAAATTGGGCGTGAACAGCCTCTGGCGGTTCTCCTCGGAGACTCCAGGACCGCTGTCCTCGATGACTATGTCGTAGAAGCCGTCCCTGCGGGAATTCCTCAGGGAGACCAGGATGTTCCCTTCCCTGGGCTGGAGGCCCTTGTCCGCATCTTCCTCCCTCTGCCCCTCGATAGCCTGGACTGCATTGGTGAGCAGGTTGACGAAAACCCGGGTCAGCTGAGGCTTCGGACCGGATACTATGGCATTCTCCAGGCCCATGTACTGCAGGGTGATATCCTCCTTGGTGTCAAACATCTCTATCTCCTCCTTCAGCAGGGCATCAAGGTCGATGTCCACCGGTTCCTCGGTGTACAGGCGGGCGAAGGTGGAGAACTCGTTGGCCGTGTCTGCCAGGATATCTATATGGTCAAGGACTACCTTCGTGACCTCATCGAATTTCTCCGTCCAGGACGGATCCCCCTTCTGTTTCATCCTTATCAGCCTCTGTATCTGAAGCTTCATCGGGGTAAGTGGATTCTTGATCTCATGAGCCACCTGTCTTGCCATGCCGCTCCAGGCCTTGTCGCGCTCGGCTACCGCCAGTTTCTTCGTGGAGTCGGACAAGTCATGCACCATGAGGTTATATGCCCGTACGAGAGTCGAAATCTCGTCATTACGGTCATATATGATGTACTCGAGATGTCCTATTTCCGCCGAATTCATCTTGCGTCCCATCTCGGACAGCGGACGGAACATCCTGGTCACCACAAGGCCGATACCAAGGCGGGAAAGCAGCAGCAGGAGGATGAACAGCATGATCACCGTAGCCGAGTGGAGGATGGCTTCGGACCTCAGGTCGAAACTCTCGTCGGAATACGGGGCGCTTACTATCGCCAGTATTCCTCCGGAGGAATTCATCACCGGAGCATACAGGGTCTGGCAGGTACGGTTGCCAAGCCTGTCGGTACCGACATAATAGCGCTTGTGAGAGCGCATTATATTGGCATATGCCTTGTCATCGATGCGGAAAGGAAGGACCCTCCTGTCGAAAAGCTGGGTGGCCGTGGAACGGAAAGCCATTCCTCCGGTAGTGTACAGGGTAACGTCCGTAGAGTTGATGTTGCCTACCAGGTCAAGGAATGTCGAGACCTCCTGGGTATTCATTTCCTCGACTGAATTCACGAAACGGAAGCGGTCTTCCAGCATCGTCTGGATAGTCTTTATCTTGTCCGACATGTTGGAGTTCATGTTGGCACGGCTCCTCCTGATGATGAAGCTGAGGCTCAGTGCAGCCATGGACACCAGTGTCAGGAGCAGGGAGATCATCAGGAACCAGGTGATCCTCGACTTGTAATAGTTGCGTTCGGCCTTCTTCCGCCTTACCCTCGACAGGCCGAAGAGAGAGAAAAAAAGGAACAGCACTATCGCAAGGACGAAACCGGCGATTATATAATAGGAAACCGGAATGAGCTGGCGCGAAATCACGATGACCTCATCCTCCCCGACGTCATTGAAGAAGTGCCTGTAACCGTCGTCCTTCCTCTCCCGCGCGCCCAGGGCCGTGGGATAGGCATATGCTCCCCAGTTCATCATGCACTTTCCTCCGATGTACCTGGAATAGGAATACCTTCCCGGAAGGACCACCTGCCCCGGAGGAGTCAGGCCGAGGATTCCCGAATAACCACGGGAGCCCCTGTTCGCCTTTGGCTCCACCTCAACCATTACGGTGGACATCCCATAGTCATTATAATAACGGAAGATTCCTGCATACCTCGGTCCCCCGCTTTCATCGCGCGTGTATATGAACCTGGAACCAGAAGCGATAAGCGCCCCGCCCATGAGGCGGTCGTTGTAGTACTGTATGGATTCTGGTGAACTGTCCGCGTTGAAGATCCTAACATCCATGTCGTAGTCGGAGACCAGCTGCGGGAAGTAGATCTCCCTCAGGCGGTTCTGTATAAGGACGACTGAGTTTTCCAATGCCGAGACGGAGGCGATGAACCTGTCTGTGGCAATCTGGTTCTCAAGGCTGCGGAGGGTGATCTCCAGGGAGATGTCCCGGTCCATCGACAGCCTGTTGGCCCAGACCTTCTCTATCTGGTGCTCCTTGCGGAATCCCATCACCGAGACAGAAACGGTCATAAGCACCGCGAGGGCCAGGGAGAAAAATATCCTGCCGGAAAGGGAGAAGACGTCGTACCTGACATTGAAGAGCTTCGCAACGGCCGGGCGGGCCATCTGGAGGAGCAGCAGAATGGATACTGAGAGGGAGATGAATATCATATAGACCACCGCCGTCTCCCATGTGAGGTCCCTTACCTTGAAAAGGTCAAGGGTGATGTTGGAATTGAGTATGATGCTCCGGAACGCCCACGCAAAGTGGATTGTGATCCCAAGCGAGAGCACAAGCAGGACCGACAGATTCAGGACCGCCTTTTTATCTGACTGCAGCATGGACCTGGCAATCCCAAGACGGGCCACATAGGCGTAAATGACAATCATGAAAATGGCCAGTGCTACCATCACCTGTACGCCCAGTGAAGAGAAGACGGGGCCGTCTGCATACATGGTCGGAGAGAATATGCCCGATGTCTCGGCACGTCCGTGGGTCCACAGGAAAATCAGGGAAATGATGACCAGCAGTCCGGCCGAAGCGGCCAGGACCCTCGGAAGGGTCTTGTGGATCGAAACGTAGAACACCGACCCTATCATATAGATGAACAATGCCATCCATATGAAAAGCACGTCGGGGCCGGTAGCCGGATAGTCCGACTCGCTCATCACCTTGAACACCGGACGGCCTTCGTACATTACCGGAGAACCGCCGCTCGAGGAAAGCACATCCACGGAATAGGCATCGCTCAGGTGAAAGCGCGGATTCACTCCATTTTCCGACCTTTCACTCTGGGAATCAGCTATTTCCAATCCACATATAACCTTGTCGTCTCCTTCGTTGAACAGCCTGACAAGGTACCATTTCGAACCGTAGTTCTCAAACGAGGGCTCTTCCGTCACATAGGTCAGTGGAGACACCACGCTTTCTCCCAGGTTGGTGATGGTGTGGAAAACCATCACCCTGGAAATGTCATCATTTATCAGGGGGAATTCTCCCGACCATGCCTTCAGGCTGTCGTTCGAGTACCTGTATATGACCATGTCCGAGGGGATGTCGGCAAGATTGAGCCGGGAATAATCATCATCGGACAGGCTCTGCCTGGAGAACTCCTCAAGGACGGCCATCTGCCTGGCGAGGACGGACTCCATCCTCGAGGCCGCGGCCCGGGTATCCTTCGGTCCCCTGGTCACCGTGAATGCCGTAATTATGAATACGGCTGAAAGCACCAGGAATGTGGCCGACAAGACCTTCCTTATGTTCATCCTGCGATTCATTCGTGATGATAGGGCTCACCCCTCATTATAGTGAAAGCCCGGTAGAGTTGCTCAGCAAAAACCGTACGGACCATCTGGTGGGGAAATGTCATCTTCGAAAGGGAAAGTTTCCCCTCGGCACGCGAATAAACCGCCTCGGAATAGCCATATGCCCCTCCGATTACGAAAACGATGTCCTGTCCGGACATCATCCTGTCGGAAAGCCACGAGGAAAACTGCATCGAGGTCATCTGGCTGCCCTTCTCGTCAAGCAGGAACACCCTGTCCCTGGGCTTGAGCGCCTTGAGGATCAGTTCCCCTTCCTTCCCTTTGATCTGCGCTTCGCTTAGGGAAGCGGCTCCCTTGAGCTCCGGAATTTCCGAAAGTGTGAACGGCACATAATGCCCCAGCCGGGATATGTACATATCCAGCCCCTGCCTGACCCAGGCAACATCCGTCTTCCCGACTGTAAGCAGAGTAATGTGCATGATTTTGACGGTTACATGTGCAAATATAATAAATGCGGCTTGTTTTTTGCAACAAAACAGGGCGTTATGGAAATCCTCCGGAAATTGACGCTTGCGCTGGTGCTCGCGTTTGCCTGCCTTGGACTGAAAGCCCAGGGCGGGAGCTATGATGTTTTCGTCCCAATAGCGAAATACATCAGCCAGGGGGATGCCGACAGGCTCTCGGCATGGTTCGCCGACAACCTTGAAATCTCCATTCAGTCCAAATCGGTGGAATCCAGCAAAACACAGGCACGGCAGATCATGCGCTCGTTTTTCGGCACCCACACGCCTCAGGCCTTTGACATCACCCACACCGCGAGCCGCTCCAACGTCAAGTACGCGCTCGGTTCCCTCAGTACAGGCGGTGAAGTCTACCTGGTCACAATCTTCGTGTCGTCGGACGGAAAGACCTACAAGATCCAACAGTTGAAGATCGATAAAAATCGATAAAAATTCAAGATAAGTCCTGCTTTCCTGCATTTTTGGCACAGGACTTGCAATAAAATCAGACGGTTAGTTTAGTTAATAATAGGGTTAAAATCAAGAAAAGGAGACAGCCGTGAGGTTCTCTCCTTTTTTCATTATTTGTATTTAGGGATGATCGGTCCTACCTTTCGACCCTCTGTCCGTAGGTACGGTCAACAGTGTTGACGGTTATGACGTCGCCGGTGTTGATGAACAAGGGGACCATTACCTTTGCTCCGGTCTCGAGGGTGCATTCCTTCTGCGCGTTGGTAGAGGTGTTTCCCTTGACTGCGGGCTCGGTGTAAGTCACTTCGAGGGTAACATATGTCGGAAGTTCGCAGGTGAGGCACCTCTCTTCGGGCTCGGTCACGAACATCATCTCGACATGCTGTCCTTCCTTCATGAGGTCGTTGTTGGAAACCACATTCTGGGGAATTGAAACCTGCTCGTAGGTTTCCTCGTGCATGAAGACGAAATTCTCGCCTTCGGCGTAGAGATACTGGTAAGGACGCCTCTCGACCGAAATGGTATCGATCTTTGCGCCTGCATTATAAGTGTTTTCGAGAATCCTTCCGTTCTCAAGGTTGCGGAGCTTTACCTTAACGAAAGCGGGGCCCTTTCCGGGTTTCACATGCTGGAACCACACGATTACGCAGGGTTTGCCGTTGAAATCGAGATAAAGACCGTTCTTAAAATCAGCTGTTGTTGCCATATGTTTGGATAATAATTAGTTTAATCTGAAAAATCGTGCAAATTTAGTGATATATCATGCAAAGTGCAAAATTTTCTCTGCCACTTCCTCCAGCAGCCACTTCGGAGTAGATGTCGCCCCGCACACTCCGACCTTGTCGTCAGGGCGGAACCACTCCCTGCGGATATCGCCCGGAGTGCCTATGTGGTAGGTCCGGATGTTCACCTGGCGGCAAAGGTCGCAGAGGACCATCCCATTGGAGCTTGAACGGCCCGAGACGAACACCACCACGTCGTGGTTCCGCGCAAAATCCTCCAGTTCGCTGTGACGCGATGCGACCTGGGAACATATGGTGTCATGAACTATCAGTTCCCCTCCGTCGCGGGCCACTTCGCCGGACAGGACATTGCATATGTCCACGTAGCCTGTCGGGCTCTTGGTCGTCTGGGAGAATATTTCAATCGGTCCCCCGGTACGCAACTGACCTTCCGCCAGCGCCTTGTCAAGCATTCCGCGGTCCTCGATGACTACCGCGTCACCTCCTATCTGGCCCAGAAGGCCAAGGAC
>CADCQP010000125.1 GCA_902803535.1 uncultured Bacteroidia bacterium
AACTGGATTGTCCTTTTTTGTGTGCCATGTTTTTTCCTCCTGAAATTAAGCGATAGCGTCGATCTTGATTTTGGTAAGCTTCTGGCGATGGCCATTGAGCTTCTGGAAGCCTTTGCGGCGAATCTTCTTGAAGACGAGGACCTTGTCGGCCTTAACTGTGTCATCAAGCACGGTAGCGGAAACCTTCGCACCGTCAACATAGGGAGTACCGACAGAAACGGAACCTTCGTTGTCAACGAGGAGAACCTTATCGAACTCTACTTTCTCATCTTTGGCAGCTGCAAGCCTCTGCACGAAGATCTCTTTGCCAGCCTCAACTTTAAACTGCTGGCCTGCAATATCTACGATTGCGTACATATAAAACTTTGTGTTATAAAGTTTTGACCGTAAGCGTCCACCCTCATCGGCAGAACTTGGCATGCTCAAGCGGCCCTAAAAGGACTGCAAAATTAAGAAAAATTTCTTTCTAACCAAAATAAAGTTCAGATTCAGTGAATTTTCCGAGCTTCAGGTACTCCTTGTAAGCCTCCTGGTAACGGGCGGTATTCTCAGGGATCGGATAGAAGGTGTTGGAATACCCGCTCGACATGGCTTCGCTGGCGTCCTCCACCTTCGGATAGACCCCTGCGGCGGTAGCAGCGAACATCGCCGCACCGAGGGCACAAGCCTGAATGGTGCGGCAGACCTTTATCGGCTTGCCCAGAACGTCGGCCATTATCTGCATCACAAGGGGTGACTTGTGCGGGATTCCGCCGATTCCGGTTATCTTGTCGATACGCATGCCCTGGCTCTCCAGGCAGTCGGATATGGCCTTCGTCCCGAATGCAGTGGCCTCGACCAGGGACCTGTAAACAGCCGGAGCCGTAGTCCCGAGGGTGAATCCGGAGACAGTGCCTTTCACAAGTGGATTCGATCCCGGCGAGCGGCGGCCGTTGATCCAGTCCGTGGAAAGCATTCCGCTCTCACACGCCTCCATCTTTTCCGCCTCCTCTGCAAGGGCCGGGATAATCAGCTGACAGACAGTGGCTATTTCTTCCTGAGTGACCTTATCCTTGAGGACCTTTGGAAGTATCTGACGTACAGGGAATTCAAGAATCCTGCGGAACATTGCATATACATCCCCGAAAGAGCTCTGCCCGGCCTCGAGGCCAATCATCCCCGGGATGACGGAGCCGTCCACCTGACCGCATATGTCCTTAATGCAGCGGGACCCGATCTCCTCATATGGAGTTACAAGGATGTCGCAGGTAGATGTCCCGATGACCCGCACGAGGGTGTGCGGACGGATTCCGGCGCCCACGGCGCCCATATGACAGTCATATGCTCCTCCCGCTACGACGACGTTCCTGCCGATCCCGAGCTTCCGTGCCCACTCTTCGCAGAGAAAGCCTACCGGCTTATCGGCGGTCTCGCAGGTGTCCGGGAGATGCTTCCTTATCACTTCCAGGCGAGGGTCGATCCTGGAGATGAATTCAACAGGAGGCAGTCCGCCCCAGTCAGCATGCCACATGGCCTTGTGTCCCATGGCGCAGCGGCTCCGGATGACGGCGCTGCTGCTCCTGACCCCGGTAAGCACTGCCGGGAGCCACTCGCAGCATTCCACGACTGACCATGCCTTCTGGGCTACACGGGGATTGTTCCTGAGGACATGAGCGGCCTTGGCCCACATCCACTCAGCGCTGTAGGTCCCGCCTTCATATCTGACATAGTCGCACCCTTCCTCCCTGCAGAGGGCGTTGATTTCCTCGGCCTCTGCAATGGCGGTGTGGTCCTTCCACAGGATGAACATGGCATCGGGATCCTCTTCGAATCCCGGAAGCATGGCAAGCGGGGTGCCGTCCTCGTTAACGAATGCAGGGGTCGAGCCGGTGGTGTCGAAACCGATCCCTACAACATTCTCGGCGACCCCGGGATCACATTTAGAAAGGGCTTCGGTAACAGTTGCTTCCAGCACCTCCAGATAGTCCAGGGGATGCTGGCGGAACTGGTTCGCCTGAGGATTGCAGTACAGGCCGCGGCTCCACCGCGGATACTCCTTCACGGCATCCGCGAGGACATCCCCGTTGAAGGTGTCCACTACTATCGCACGGGCCGAGTCGGTTCCGTAGTCAACTCCGATAACGTATTTGGGCATAACTATTTCAGGGCTTTGTTCAACATGTAGTAAACCTCGTTGATGCGGAGCTCCTTCTTGAAGCTCTCGATGGTGGTGTCCTTGCTGATATGTACGAACTCGATGCCGGTCATCTCAGCGAAGTCCTCCCAGTATTCAGCGGTTATGTCATAGCTGAAAGCCGAGTGGTGAGTTCCTCCTGCCAGGATCCAGGCCCCTGCACCGGTCTCGAAAGTCGGCTGTGGGATCCAGAGAGCCGAAGCGACGGGGAGGTTTGGCATCGGCTTGGGCTCGATGCACTCCACGTCCTGGGCGATGAGGCGGAAGCGGTTGCCGAGGTCAACTACCGTGGCCTTGATTCCGAAGCCCGTCTTGGAAGTGAACACCAGGCGGGCGGTCTGCTGCTTGCGGATGCCAATGCCGAGGAAATGGACCTCCAGCTTGGGCTTGTCGGAGGCGATCATGGGGCAGATCTCGAGCATATGGCTCTGGAGGCAGGAACTGCGGTCTCCGGCGAAGTTGAGCGTGTAATCCTCGAGGAAGGAGCAACCCTTCGGGAGCCCCTGAGACATCACCCAGAGAGTGCGGTAAAGGCAGGCTGTCTTCCAGTCCCCTTCCGCGCCGAAACCGATGCCTTCGGCCATCAGGCGCTGGGAGGCAAGGCCTGGGATCTGGTCGAAACCGCAGAAGTCCGGGGCATCCACATCGGCATCGCCGAGGTCATCGAAGTTGGTGGTGAAGGCCGTTGCGCCCTCGTCCTCCAGGACACGGCGCAGCGCCAGCTCCGCCTTGGCAGAGTTGCGCACCTTCTCCCAATAGACATCCTCGCCGGACTCATCGACCTTGATGGTGTAAAGTCTCTTGTATTCCTCCACCAGGGCGTCTGCATCTGCGTCGGTGACTTTCTTGTAGTACTCCATCAGGGAAGACACCGGATAGTAGTCCACATGGTAGCCGAGACGCTGCTCGAACTCCACGCGGTCACCGTCGGTCACGGCCACGTTGTTCATGTTCATGCCGAACATCAGGCAGCGGACATTCCTGGCATCGGCCACGCCGGCTGCCACACGGGCCCACACTGCAATCTTCTTCTGGGCCACGGCATCCTTCCAGTACCCGACGACGACCTTCCTGGGGATGCGCATCCTGGTACATATGTGCCCGAATTCGATGTCACCGTGAGCGCTCTGGTTGAGATTCATGAAATCCATGTCGATCTTGTCCCATGGAATCTCGGCATTGTACTGTGTGTGGAAGTGAAGGAGAGGTTTCTCCAGGGCCTGCAGCCCTTTGATCCACATCTTCGCGGGGGAGAACGTATGCATCCATGTGATGATTCCCGCGCACTTCCCGTCGTTGTTGGCCGCCTTCATGACGGCCTCGACTTCCTTGCTGCTGTTGGCTGTGCCTTTGTAAACGATCCTGAGGGGGATGTTGCCTGAGGCATTGAGTCCCTCAACCATTTCCCTGGAATGAGAGTCCACCTGCTTGACGGCATCACCGCCATAGAGGAGCTGGGCGCCAGTGACGAACCAGACTTCCAGATTATCGTATTCTCTTATCATATGTGATTATCAGTTTCAGTGTTTTCAAATGTTAGCGGTGCTTCTGTCCGTAATAGGAGGACGGCCCGTGCTTGCGGGAGTAATGCTTTTCAATGAGCAGCTGGCTCATTTTCGCTTCAGGATTGATCTGGAGAGTGACATATGCCATATGCGCGCACTCCTCCAGCACCTTGGCATTATAGACAGCCTCGAGGGGATCGCCTCCCCATGTGAACGGGCCATGGTTGCGGACGAGGACTCCGGGAGTCGCCACCGGGTCGATCCCGCCGAAGCGCTCCACTATGACATTGCCGGTCTCCCGCTCATAATCCCCGCGGACCTGAGGGACAGACAAAGCCCTGGTGCATGGGATGTCCTTGTAAAACGTATCCGAGTGGGTCGTGCCCAGGTTGGGGATGTCAAGCCCGGCCTGAGCCCAGGCCGTGGCATATGTGGAATGGGTGTGGACTATCCCGCCCGCACGGGGGAAGGCCCGGTAAAGGACCAGATGGGTCGGAGTGTCGCTTGAGGGATTGAGGTCCCCATCAACGACCCTGCCGCTTTTAAGGTCGACCACGACCATGTCAGAAGCTTTCATATCATCATATCCGACGCCGGAAGGCTTTATGACGACCAGCCCCTTTTCCCTGTCGATCCCGCTGACGTTTCCCCAGGTGTAGACCACAAGGCCCTGCCTGACGAGTTCGAGGTTCGCACGGAATACTTTTTCCTTAAGTTCTTCAAGCATATGCGTTTACCAGAAATAAATGTAGAAAGCGATGATTACGGCCATGATGACGCAGCTGTGGAAGACATCCCAGCCGTTCCAGCTGGCACGGCTCTTGGCTTTCTGCTGCTCCGTGGCTGTGCCGAAACACAGGCCTTCGATCTGCCCGGGATCCGGAGCCTTCGTGCAGAGGCTGACGATGACGCAGACCGCAAGGCAGAGCACAAGCATCCATCCGGAGAAGAAGAGCCAGTTGTAGTCGAAGAAGACGGTGCGGAAGAGTCCGCCGCCGGCATCCGGCCATGTAGTGTATATGACCTTGGCCAGAAGCCTGGTCATGCCTACTGCCAGGCCGGTGATCAGGGCCCACTTTCCGCCCTCCTTGGTAGTCCTCTTCCAGCAGATGCCCAGCAGGAAGGCTGATGCGATTCCGGGTGAAAGCACGGACTGCACATCCTGGAGGTAGAGGTAAAGGACGCTGCCGATCCTCTTCATGACGGGGATCCAGAGTATTCCAAGACCTACTATCGCAACAGTGGCAACACGTCCGATACGCACGAGTTTCTGCTCCCCTGCTTCCGGATGCCTGGGTTTGTAGACATCCATGGTATAGAGCATGGCGGATGAATTGAACAGGGACGCCAGCGAAGACATCAGGGCCGCAAGGATACCGCAGACCACTACTCCCTTGAAACCTGCCGGCAGGAGTTTGGCTACCAGCAGCGGGAACGCCACGTCACCGTTTTCCAGCACAGGTGCGAGGGCCGTGCCCAGCTGGCTGCCGTAGAAGGCGCTGTCCGGGTCTTTCGCAGCCGTCGCAAGGGCGAAGGCGATCATTCCGGGGATAAGGAAGATGAACACCGGAAGGAGCTTGAGGTAAGCCCCGAAGATAGCTCCGCGGCGGGCCTGCCTTTCATCCTTTCCTGAAAGCACCCTCTGTACGATGAACTGGTCGGTGCACCAGTACCAGAATCCGATGACCATGGAGCCGACAAGGGCGCCCAGCCATGGATACTGGGGATCGGACATAGGACGCATGAGTTCGATCATGGTCCCCTGAGCCCCTGGATAGTTAGGGGTCACGTTGCATATCTGCATCAGGTTGTCCCAGCCGCCGAGAGCCCTGAGGCCCATCACCAGGATGACTATGGAGCCGATGAGGAGGATCGGGGTCTGGAGGACAGATGTCTTGAGGACAGACTCCATGCCGCCGATAACGGTATAGATGGCCGTGAGGATGACAAGGCCTATGGCAGCCACCCAGAAGAAGTCGATGTCCGTCCCGAGCACATGTATCGACTCGATGCCGAACACCTGCTGGAAGACAAGCCCTCCGGCATAGACGGTGACAGCAACTTTAGTCAGCACATAACTGATTAGGGATATGTAGGTCAGGATCATCCTGGACCCTTTGTCGTACCTCCGCTCGAGGAATTCAGGCATGGTGTAGACCATGCTGCGCTTGTAGAACGGGACGAAGACCCAGGCCAGGATGAGGATCATCCAGCCGTGCATCTCCCAGTGGGCCATGGCCATCCCGCTTGACGCCCCGGAGCCTGCAAGGCCTATGAGGTGCTCGGAACCGATGTTTGAAGCAAAGATCGATGCGCCTATGGCGAGCCATGTAGCATCCCTACCGCTGAGGAAATACTCCGAAGAATTGCTTTTCTTCTTGCGAGTGGTGTCGAGGATAATCCAGATCATCGCGGCCACGAAGACCGCGATGACTATCCAGTCCGACAAGACAAGCGATGTCATATGAACAAGTGGTTATTTGACTACGCTGAATGCGAAGACGCAGTGTGAACTGTACTTCTCACCCGGATTAAGGAGGGCTGAGGGCCACTCGGGATGGTTGGGTGAATCCGGGAACTTCTGGCTTTCAAGGCAGCAGGCCGAACGCTTCACATATCCGACTCCGCCCTTGCCGGCGATCTTGCCGTCGAGGAAGTTGCCGCTGTAGACCTGGAGGCCGGGTTCATCCGTATAGACCTCCAGCTTGATGCCGGTCTTGGGAGAATAAAGGCTTCCGGCCACGACTGTGTCGTCGCCCTTGCCGTCCTTGTAGGAATTCAGGCAGAAGTTGTGGTCGATTCCGCCGGCATATGCGATCGGGACGAAACTGTTGTCATCGGCAACGCTTCCGATGCTCTTGGGCTTGCGGAAATCCATGGGCGTACCCTCTACCGCCATGAAACCTCCGGTGGGGATAAGGAGCTCGTCGGTGGGAGTGATGTTGTCGGCATTGACGTAGAGAAGGTTGTCTTCAATGCTCTTGGACCCGTCCGCATTGAGGTTGAAGTAGCAGTGGTTGGTCATGTTCACGATTGTCGGCTTGTCGGTGACAGCTCCGTAGAGGATGTCAAGCCTGTTGTCCTCGGTAAGGGTATAAGTCACTGTTGCAGTGACATTTCCGGGGAAATGGCTGTCTCCGTCCGGGGACTTGACCGTAAACTTGATCTGTGTGTCGGAAATCTGATCGGCCTCGAAGGGACGATAGTACCAGGAATCGAAACCTCCGTGGAGGCAGTTCCCATGGTTGTTGAGCGGAAGCTGATAGGTCTGCTCCCCTATCGAGAACCTGCCCTTTGCGATCCTGTTGGCATAACGGCCTACCACAGCGCCGAAATTGCTGGGAGTGTTGACTGTGTCAGCATAGCCCTTGATGGAGTCGAAACCCAGGGAGACATCCCTGTAGACCCCTTCCCTGTCGGGTACCATGATCGACACGATCCTGGCTCCGTAATTGGTGAGGTCAACCTCCATTCCGGATTTGTTGACCAGGGTGTAAAGGCTCACGGCCATCCCGTTGATAGTGGTGTCGAAGGCAGCTTTGTCCAAGCCGGATTTGAGCGCTGGTGCCTTGGTTCCGGTCTTGCAACCAGCGAGAAGGAGAATTGCCGCACATGCGGCGAGAAGTACTTTTCTCATTGTAAACATGAAATTTATTGTTGTTTTAGTTATTCTCTCAGTTAGTGCTTTTAAAGGTAGCACCATTTTTCATTTTGTGCAACCAAAAAAAAGGAAATATAGATGAAATCATATGCAAAAATCATTTATCTTTGTACAGATAACAAAAATGTTATAGAAAATGGATTCAACGTTCATTTACGACAGATATGTCACCGGGAAGGATTTCATAGGGAGGAAGCAGGATTGCGTAATCCTCGGCAACCTCCTGACCCAGGGAGAGAATGTCGCCCTGTGGGAACCGCCCAAGACAGGAAAGATGTCACTCATCCAGCAGACCCTCTTCAACATGAGGATGGGAGGGATGCGCTTCGTCGTCGGTGAACTGACCCTCCTGAACATACGCTCAATTGAAGAATTCGTGGAAAGGCTGGGCTCGACCGTGATCCGGACCTTCGCCACCACCCCGCACGAGTACAAGGACATATCCTCCAGGCTCCTGGCAGGCACCCACCTGGTTTACGACCCGGCCCGCCACTCCGACTACGACGAGGTCCTTTCCTCTTCATGGGAACTGGATGAAGGAGACATCAAGGCAGTCCTGGCGCTGCCGTTCAGGCTCGCCGAAGAGAAGGGACAGAGGATTTTCCTGATCCTGGACGAATTCCAGAACATCATGCGCACCGAAGACGGGGAAAAGGTCATCAAGATCTTCGAGCAGGTCCTCCGGGAGCAGGAGAATCCGCAGTGCTCGTTCATCTTCAGCGGTTCCATGATAAATGCGATGAAGGAAATCTTCGCCGTGAAAAAATTCTTCCACCGCCAGGTGGAGCACTTCCCACTTCGTACGGTCGATGGGAAAGTCATAGTCGAGCACATAGTCAGGGGCTTCCTTTCAGGAGGCAAGGTGGTTGACCGGGAACTTCTCGACGGGGCATGCGTCCTGTTCCGCAACAACCTGTGCTACATGAACCATTTCGCATCCATATGCGACTATATGTCAAAAGGTTACATCACAGAGCCAGTCCTCGTGGACTCGCTTGGCAAGCTGATATCCATACACGAGCCCCGGTTCAAGGCCACCATGAATGACATGACCACCTTCCAGCTGGGCCTGCTCAGCGCGATCCTGGACGGGCACACGAGATTCAGCTCGGCGGAGGTGATCAACAAATACGGCCTGAATTCATCGGCCAACGTCCGGAGGATCAAGGACGCCCTGATGAAAAAAGAGGTGATCACCTTTGACGAGAAGGACGAGCCGCATTTCGAGGACCCGCTCTTCGAGTACTGGGCAGGGAAGTATTTCTTCGAGAAGAAAAAGAAGTAAACATATGACTAAGAAATCATTGGTAGTCCTCACCGGCGCAGGCGTAAGTGCAGAGAGCGGCCTGGGGACATTCAGGGACAACGGAGGTCTCTGGGACAAGTACGACGTAAACGAAGTAGCATCGATAGAAGGCTGGTACCGTAACAGGCAACTGGTCCTGGACTTCTACAATGAAAGGCGCGCCCAGCTCAGGGACGCCGCGCCTAATGCAGCCCACAAGGCGATCGCAGAGCTCGAGCAGGATTACAAGGTGACCGTAATCACCCAGAATGTCGACAACCTGCATGAGAGGGCCGGATCCACAAGGGTCCTCCACCTCCATGGAGAACTCACGAAGGTAAGGCCTGAAAACGGGGCATATGACGACACCTTCTCCGAGAGGGAGGTCATCGATGTCGGCTACGGCGCAGTGAATCTCGGCGACAAGGCGCCCAACGGGTCCCAGCTCCGCCCCCACATAGTCTTCTTCGGCGAGGCGGTCCCCAATATCGAGAAGGCAATGGACTATGTGTCAAGCGCTGACATCTTCCTCATCGTAGGATCCTCGCTTCAGGTCTATCCTGCAGCTGGGCTGTACCGGTACGCCCGGGAAGACGCACCGATCTACATCATTGACCCCAAGGAGGTGCCTGTCCACGACCCTCGGATAGTACATATCCGTGAAGTGGCGACAAAGGGGATGGAAACCTTCAAAAAAATTTTGGAAAACAAATAAAATGACTACCTTTGCACCCGCAAAGAAAAAGGAGGTGATTTAAAGCATGATCATAGTTCCCATCAAGGAAGGCGAAAACATCGAGAGAGCCCTTAAAAAGTTCAAGAGGAAATTCGAAAAGACCGGTGCTATCCGTGAGCTCCGTGCCCGTAAGAACTTCGAGAAACCCTCGGTGATCAAACGCGCAGCCAGGATGAAGGCCATCTATGTCCAGCATCTGAGGCTTGAAGAAGAGCAGTAAGTCTCCTCCCCTTTCGAATGAAACTTAAAGAGTGAACTGGCATCCAGTCTCACTCTTTTTTGTATATTTGCAATAACTCTCCCCGCATATGCCTGGAATTTTCAAAAACAGGACACTGAGGATCGTTCTGGTCTGCCTTGCATGTCTCTTCGCGGCACTGATGCTCGTGATGCAGGTCGCCCTTAACAGGCATGTACTCACCCGGATAGTCAATTCAGTCGCAGAGCGTTTCGTCGACGGTGACGTCTCTTTCGGGCGCGTCAAGGCCGATGTATTCAAGAGCTTCCCCAACCTGAGCGTAAGCGTGGATGATTTCACCCTCACCTACCCCCACGGGAAGTTCGCGGCATATGACCAGGCCGGGATCCAGTCCCCTCTCAGGGAAGAAGGCCGCGGGTCCCGGACGGACACTCTCGCCAGCCTCAAGCAGCTGCGTGTCTCCCTCAACTATCTGGACGCGCTTTCAGGGCGCTGGCATGTACGCCATGCATTCCTGACCGCACCGAGGATATTCCTCCATCTCTACGATTCCACGGCCGCCAACTGGGAGATACTCCGCTTCGCCTCCAAATCTAAAGAGGAAAAAGAACAATCCCCTCTCCCCACAATCGTAGTCAACCGGATAAGCCTTGACGGACGTCCGCACGTGATCTTCACCGACGTGCAAGACACCATCTTCACCTTGACAAGCCTCAAGGACCTGTCTTTCAAGGGGAAAGTCAACACTTCATCCCTTCACAAGAGCAGGATACATTTCAGCATGGAAGACATGCTCACCGCTGCAAGGCTTCCCTCAGACAGCATAGCCGTCACTTTCGACTATATGAAAATCGATGAGCGGAACTATGCATATGCGATTGAAACCAAATCCAATGTCCTCCTGGCGCTTTCTTCCGTGGGGCGTCTGGACGTCCCGATTGAGCTGACCGCCACCGCAAGTCTTCCCGAGACCGACGGGAAATTCGAAGTCTCCTTCAAGGACATGAAACTGAAGGTGGCTCCGCTGGAAATAGGCGGCAGCGGTGATTATACCGCATATGACAAAGGAGGACACCTTAAAGCCGACCTCAGGATGGACCGCAACCGCGTCCAGGACATCACCGACTATGTTTCCACTATAGTCCCCGCACTGTCAAAACTCAAGACCGATGCGGAATTGTCCATTGAAGCTTCCTGTGACGGGCCTGTCGGCCATGGGAAGCCTCCCAGGATAATCGCCGGCGCCAGGATTCCAGGCAGCTCGGTCGAATGGAAAGGAGTTCTGAAACGCGGCAGGATAGCCCTTGATCTGGGAGCGGAGACAGATGATTCATCCCGCCTGAACGCTTCGCTCAACAAACTTGATTTCTCCCTTAACGGAGCCGCGCTCAAGGCTGAGGGGGAAGCTACCGATATCCTCGGGCGGGGCAGCAGGCTGTTCCTGGACGCAACTGCCCATGCGATAGCTGATTCCGTAGTCCGGTTCATCGCCGACGACGGTTCTGTCAAGGCTGCAGGAAGGATAGACATGACCCTTAAAGGGAGTGCTCCCTTCGGGATCTTCTCCGGCAACCTCGACGGAGCTGATTTCGACGGCAGGATATGGAGCGAGAAACTGGGATTCTATGACAAGCCCGACAAACTGAACGCATCCCTCACGAAGTTGGACATCAAACTTGCCGACAAGCCCAACAAAGCCGACCCGGCAATACCAAAAGGACGGACCGTACTCGGTGTAGATGCGTTTGCAGATTCCCTGGCGGCCCTTTTAGGGCAATCCAATTTCATACGCGGACGCAGGATCAGGCTTTCCGGACAGCCACTCCTGGGCAACCTGTCAGTCGACAGGCTCGCCCTCATGGGTGAAGACTCGCTTTTCGTCGGCCTACTCAAATCCCGCAACAACTTCAACATTGGCCGGAAAGAGAAAGCCGGACATATTAATTTCAACAGCGGCAACGATGGGCTGTTCTTCAGGCAGGGAGTAAACAGGGTGGCGTTGAAGAAGGCCTCTGTAGGAATCTCCGCATCCAAGGCAGCCAGCTACCGGCAGGCCATCATGACACGTCTCCTTGACTCCCTGAAGCATGTCTGGCCAGGTGTACCGAGAGACTCTCTCCTGATTCGGGAGCGCCAGGCAATGATGGCCAGGTTCGGTTCCAGGCCTCTCCCGTCATATCTTTCGGACAGTACTTTCCGCGCCAAGGACCTCAGGATCGACCTTGGAGAAGGGATGAAGTCCTTCTTCAACACATGGCGCCTAAGCGGAAAGGTCGATGTTGACAGCGGCAGGATAATGACCCCCTGGTTCCCTGCCGACAACACTTTCGAGAGCCTTCACGGAAAGCTGAACAATGATGATATCAATCTCTCTTCCCTGACGCTCCGCTCAGGAGCTTCAGACCTCTCGGCAACCGGCTCGCTTAAAGGCCTGATGAGGATGCTCGCCGGAAGGAGGAGCAGGATTGGCCTCAACATGGAACTCACATCTAAGAGGCTGGACGCGAATGAGCTCCTCAGTACATATGCCTCGGGCAACCGCTTCCGTCCGAGCACTTCGGATGCAGCGATGTCGGAAGACATGAGCGACGAGGAATACATGCGCAAGGTGAAGCTGGAGTCCGAGCAGGTGGACACGACGCTGGACATCAAAGCCATCGTCCTCCCGGCCAACCTGAACGCAGACATCAAGCTCAGATGCAATGAAATTGACTGGTCCGACCTGGAAGTCAACTGGCTGGCGGCAGACCTCCTGATGAAAGAGAGGACTCTCCAGCTCACCAACACCCTGGCAACCTCCAACATGGGAGACATTTACTTCGAAGGGTTCTATTCATCCAAGACACGCGAAGACCTGACGGCCGGATTCGACATAAACATGGTTGACATATCCGGAGAGCAGGTTATCCAGCTCTTCCCTGCCGTGGACACCCTCTTCCCGCTGCTCAAGACCTTCCAAGGCATGCTGACATGCGAAATGGCGGCTACTTCCCAGCTGGACACCGACATGAATCTCGAGATGCCGTCCATCAAGGGCATCATCAGGATCGGAGGCTCGAACCTGTCGCTTGCCCAGCAAGGCTTCCTGAAGAAAGTGTCCAGGCTGCTGATGTTCCGCAACCGCAAGAGGGACGTCATCGATGAGATGTCGGTTGAAGGCCTGATCAGCGACAACAAACTCCAGGTCTTCCCCTTCGTCATGGGCATTGACCGCTACACCCTGGCGATGGACGGAATCCAGAATTTCGACCAGAGTTTCAAGTACCACCTGTCAGTCTTGAAATCCCCTATCCCGTTCAGGTTCGGCATCAACCTCCGGGGAAATGATTTCGATAACATGAAGTGGTCCCTGACCAAGGCCAAGTACAAGAACACCAATGTTCCTGTATTCTCAAGGCAGGTGGACACCGTGCAGATCAACCTTGTGAACGCGATCCACAACATCTTCCAGAAAGGAGTCGAGAAAGCCGTACAGGAAGTCGCAGCCGCAAAGGACGGCGTCGAGCGCGCTACGAAGGAGGCCGGATACGACCCCTCGGCGGACGCAGCGCCGCTGGACTCCACCGAGACCAATGCCCTCGACTCGCTCCAGTATGCATATGACAATCCTGTCGATTCTGCACTGACGGCGAAGATGGACTCCATCGCGGCAGCGAGGGCAGCCCTGAAAGCCGCCGCCGATTCCGCGACGGGAGATAGCTCGGTAAGCTCAGGGACAAATACTTCCGGCGGCTCCAAGGCAGCCAGGAGGAAGGAGGCTGTCGCTGCCCGCAAAGCCGCCAGGCAGGAGAAGAAAGCCATGCGTAAGGAGAAACGCCAGGCAGAGGCAGCCTTGAATGAGGAGGATGAGCCATAGTCCACTCTCCTCTTTTTGGAAAAAAGCAGAAAAACGAATAATTTTGTCTCCTCTTTGCGGGCGTGTTGTAATGGTAGCCAAGCAAGACTTAGGATCTTGTGTCGTCAGACGTGTGGGTTCGAGTCCCACCGCCCGCAC
>CADCQP010000126.1 GCA_902803535.1 uncultured Bacteroidia bacterium
CCAGACCTACAGGCTCAGGGATGCCGGGCAGCAGTGGGAAATCCGCAAGGCCCAGAGGGACCAGACAGCCAAGATAGACAAGTCGGCCCTGGAGACGGCAAAGGAAGTGGAATATACAAAGGTCGAAGACTCAGATGATTCCGCAGGCGACAGTTAATGAAATATTGGACGCTACGAGGATAGTGGACGTGATAGGTGACTTCGTGACGCTCAAGCGCCGCGGAGCCAACTGGATCGCATGCTGTCCTTTCCACAATGAGAAAACCCCGTCATTCTACGTGTCCCCGACCAAGGGGATCTACAAATGCTTCGGATGCGGGAAGGCCGGCTCTGCCATCACCTTCCTGATGGAACACGAATCCATGACCTATCCAGAGGCCCTCAGGTGGCTGGCTGACAAATATCACATCAAGGTCGAAGAGAAGGAAGAAAGTGCAGAGGAGATCGCCGCCAGGCAGAGGACCGAGTCCCTTTACGTAGTTACGGATTTTGCCGAGAAGTTTTTCCAGGAGGCCCTGAGGAGCGGCGAAGGCCGCGATGTCGGACTGCAGTATTTCCACAGCAGGGGACTGGAAGATTCCACGATAGAGAAATACGGACTTGGCTGGGCTCCTTCGGGGCGCCATGCCCTGCTGGATGAAGCCAGGGCCAGGGGCTATAATGACGACTATCTCGTGGATGCCGACCTGTGCGTACGTTACGATGACGGCCGTCTGGCCGACAAGTTTTTCGGCAGGGTGACATTCCCCATCCATTCCTTGAGCGGCAGGGTGATAGGGTTCGGTGCCAGGACACTTGAAAGCGGGCATCCCACCGCCAAGTATATCAATTCCAAGACAACCGACATCTACCTTAAGGAGCGCAACCTCTACGGCCTGTATTTCGCCAAGAACGGAATCGCCCGCGAGGACAAGTGCATCCTGGTCGAAGGCTACCTGGACGTGCTGAGCATGCATCAGCTCGGGATCACCAACGTAGTCGCTTCCAGCGGTACCTCCCTTACCGAAGAGCAGTGCAAGCTGATCCACCGCTTCACCCAGAACGTCACCATAATGTACGACGGGGACAAGGCCGGGATCAATGCCGCCCTCAGGGGAATCAACCTCGTGCTCAGGGAAGGACTCAACGTGAAAGTAGTCCTTCTGGACGGGGATGACGATCCTGACTCATTCGCAAGGGCCCACACCCTCCAGGAGGTGCAGGATTTCATAAGGGACGGGGAGAAGGACTTCATAGAGTTCAAGACAGACTTCCTCCTAAGGGACGCCGGCAACGACCCACTGAAAAGGGCGGCCCTCATCAATGACATCGCCGACACCATAGCAAACATCCCCGACGAGATCACCCGCTCGGTCTACACCAGGACCTGCGCCCAGAAATTCGACATAGGCGAAGACATCATAGCCGCGAGAGTCAAACAGTCCCGCGGAGGAATCATCGAAAACGAGCGCAAGGCTGCAGTAGAACGGCATCGGCAGGACTACGAAGAAGGAAAGGCCGCGGAGGCCGCAGGGAAACCGTTGCCGTCTGTGAACCGTACCGAACCGGATCCTTTTGAGGCATATGTCACAAACCGTACTACCGCATCTTCTGAAGAAGAACTCCTGGAATTCGTCCTGCGCAGCGGAGACGAGAAGCTCGAATTCGAGACGGATTCGCCTTATTATGCCGAAGAGACAGCCACGGTCGCCCAGTTCATATACTCTGCTGTCAGGGACAATCCTTTCTCCAACCTTGCGTTCCGGAAGGTCCTTGACTCGTACATGGAACTCAGCGGCCAGGGACTCGGACAGGAAGATATCCTCAGGCATATGCTTTTCAGTCCCGACGATGAGGTCAGGAACATATGCGCGAATCTCGGAGTCGCACGTTACCGCCTCACTATAAAGAATTTCGAGGATTCACTCACTGCCACCTCCTCATGGCTGGTGAAATACGTGCCCCGCTCCATCATGGTGTACAACGCCAAATGCCTCGAGAGCCGCATCGAAAGCCTGAAGCAGGATATGACCAAGGCCACCCAGGAGGATGAATTGACAGAAATAATAACTCAGATACAGGAAAACCGCAGATGGCTCGGTGAAATAAACCAGGCCCTCGGGCGGGAAAAGAAAAACTATTGAAAATGGAAGACAGATTCAAAAGGACAATCGTCACATGCGCCCTGCCATATGCGAACGGCCCGGTCCATATAGGCCATGTCGCAGGCTGCTATCTGCCGGGTGACATCTACGTAAGATATCTCCGCCTTCGCGGTGAGGACGTAGTCTTCATATGCGGGAGCGATGAACACGGAGTCCCCATAACCATAAAGGCGCGCGAGCAGGGAGTCAGTCCCCAGGACATTGTGGACAAGTACCACAAGATCATGAAGGACGCCTTCACCGGCATAGGCTTCAATTTCGACATATACTCACGTACCACGTCGAAGGTCCACGGCAAGAACGCCTCGGAGTTCTTCCGCAAGCTCTATGATGACGGGAAATTCGTAACCCGGGAGTCGGAACAGTATTTCGACCCCCAGGCCAAGGTCTTCCTGGCCGACCGCTACATCACCGGCACCTGCCCCCGCTGCGGAAACCCGAATGCATACGGCGACCAGTGCGAGAAGTGCGGTTCCACCCTGAGCCCCGAAGAGCTCAAGGACCCGCATTCCGCCCTCTCTGGAGCTGCTCCGGTCAAAGTGAAGACCAAGCATTGGTATCTGCCCCTGAATGAGTACGAACCCTGGCTTCGCGAATGGATCCTCGAGCAGCACAAGGAGTGGAAATCAAATGTTTACGGCCAGTGCAAGTCCTGGCTGGACGGTCATCTCCAGCCCCGTGCCGTGACCCGCGACCTGGACTGGGGCATCCCTGTTCCGGTAGAGGGTGCAGAAGGTAAGGTCCTTTACGTGTGGTTTGACGCTCCCCTTGGATACGTCTCCAACACCCAGGAACTCCTGCCGAAGGACTGGGAGAAATGGTGGCGCAGCGATGACAGCCGCCTGGTCCATTTCATTGGCAAGGACAACATTGTCTTCCACTGCATAGTCTTCCCGTCGATGCTCAAGTCATATGGCGGATATGTCCTTCCGGACAATGTGCCGGCCAACGAGTTCCTGAACCTGGAGAATGACAAGATCTCCACCTCCCGCAACTGGGCCGTATGGCTCCACGAGTACCTCAAGGAATTCAACGGACAGCAGGACGTGCTGCGCTATGTCCTCTGCGCCAACGCTCCCGAGGGCAAGGACAATGACTTCACTTGGAAGGACTTCCAGACCCGCAACAACACTGAGCTGGTTGCCATTTTCGGTAATTTCGTCAACCGCGCCGTCGTGCTGACACAGAAATACTTCGGGGGAGTAGTGCCTGCCGATGAGGCTCCCGAGCCAATCGACGCCGAGACCCTCGCCTCACTCATCCCGTGCAAGGAATCCCTGGAGAAGAACCTCGAGACCTTCCATTTCAAGGCCGCACTTGCCGACGCCATGAACATAGCCCGTATCGGAAACAAGTACATATCCGACATGGCTCCTTGGAGCACCGCCAAGACCGACATGGCCAGGACTGCTTCGATCCTCCATGTATGCCTGCAGATATGCGGCTGGCTTTCAGTCGTTTTCGAACCGTTCCTTCCCTTCTCGGCAGAGAAGCTCCGCGGCTTCCTCCGTGTCGGCCTGGATGCAGGTACGGACCACCGTCTTGGCGACGGGTCGGTTCCTTCAAGCGAATTCGGGGTCAAGGGCACTGCAGGAGAGAATTTCTACCGGCTTGACGAGGGATGCGCCCTTCACACCAGGCATGCCGGTGAGGCAGCTCCTTCCGGCGGCATAGTCCTTAGCTGGAAATCCCTTGGTGAAGGTGCGGACCTCCTTCCCGCAGGTCACGAACTCGGCAAGGCTGAACTGCTCTTCGCCAAGATTGAAGACTCGGTGGTCGAGGCCCAGATGGCCAGGCTTGCCGCCATCAAGAAAGCCAACGAAGCTGCAGCTGCGGAAAAGGCAGCGGCGGAGGCCCGCGAACACGTGGAACCGCTCAAGGCCGAGGCTTCCTTTGACGATTTCACCAAGCTGGACATCCGTACGGCTACCATCCTCACCGCGGAGCGCGTTCCAAAGACCGACAAGCTGCTCAAGTTCACACTTGACACCGGGCTCGACAAGAGGACGATAGTCTCCGGGATAGCAAAATGGTACGCTCCTGAAGACCTGGTCGGGAAGCAGGTGTGCATCCTGGCAAACCTGGCTCCAAAGACCCTCCGCGGCATCGAGTCCAGGGGTATGATCCTGACGGCGGAGCAGGGAGACGGATCCCTCAGCGTGATCACTCCCTCTTCGAACGTAGCGAACGGTTCACAGGTCCTGTAATGCACGGGAGCGAGGGCATATGCGTGATAATCCCCGCGTATGAAAACGCGGGTACGGTGGTCTCTGTCATCAAGGGCGCCCTTGCATATGTCCCCGATGTCTTCGTGGTTGACGACGGAAGCACCGACGGAACCGCGACCCTGCTCCGCGACCTCTCCCGGCAGGAACCCGGACTGCGGGTGATTTCCCATCCGGAGAACCGCGGCAAGGGAAAATCCCTGAAAGACGGATTCCTGGCCGCCAAGGCCGAAGGGTTCCAGGTGGCGATAACAATGGACGCCGACGGCCAGCATTTTCCGGAAGACATCCCGAAATTCCTCTCCATCCATTCCATGCGTCCTGATGCCATGGTAATGGGTGCGCGCAATATTTCTGCTGACGGGATGCCGGCCAGGAACACATTCGCCAACCGGTTTTCCAATTTCTGGTTCCGTTTCCAGACCGGAGTGGACCTTCCTGACACCCAGAGCGGGTTCAGGCTCTACCAGCTTGGGGCCATTGGAAGCATGCCCCTGCTTACGAGCCGTTATGAGGCTGAGCTGGAACTGCTTGTGTTCCAATGCTGGAAGGGCGTTCCGATCCTCTCGGTACCAATAGGGGTCTGGTACCCTCCTGAGGGAGAAAGGGTCACCCATTTCCGTCCGTTCATGGACTTCGCCAGGATAAGCGTCCTGAATTGCATCCTGTGCGTCCTTGCGATTGTTTACGGCCTGCCTGTGCGTTTTCTCCGCAACCAGGCCAGGATGAATAAAAGATAGTTTATTATGAACAAAGGTTCCTTGACGGCTCTGCTGGCTTCGGTCGTGGCGTGCCTGTGCCTGTTTTCCTGCTCCGACAAGAGGCCGGAGCCTGTTTCCAGGGAGTATTCCAATCCTGTGATCCGTTCCAATTGCCCGGACCCCTCCATCCTCGACAACAGGGACAGGGACGGCTATTTCTACGCTTATTCTACCCAAAGCGGAAGCGGTGATGCTGTCAAGTACATTCCGGTCTATCGTTCCAAAGACCTGGTGGACTGGGAACCATGTGGGGCTGCCTTTACGGCCGAGGGACATCCCGCCTGGGTGGAAGGAGCCAGGCTTTGGGCTCCTGACGCCAATTACGTTGACGGTCACTATGTGCTCTACTATGCCATGGGAGTCTGGGGAGACCACATCCACAGCTGCGCCGGAGTAGCCGTAAGCGATTCCCCGACAGGTCCTTTCGAAGACAAGGGAATGATAGTGGACTACGCCTCTACCGGAGTGACTAACTGCATCGATGCCAATTATTTCGAAGACGGGAACGGAAAGCGCTACCTCTATTGGGGCAGTTTCGGCAAAGGTTCGGGCATATGGGGTGCTGAACTTTCATCAGATGCCCTCAGCCTGAAAGACCCGAAGTCGGCCGTACAGCTTACCAGGATAGACACCGAAGGGGCTTACCTTCATAAACGCGGCGGCTTCTATTACCTTTTCGCCAGCATAGGCAGCTGCTGCGAAGGCGAGAAGAGCACCTACAGGGTGATTGTGGGCCGCAGCAAGTCTCCCCTGGGACCCTTCACCAGCCCTTCCGGAAAATCCATGCTGGAAAACGACTATGACTATGTAATGCTCCATGCCAGCCAGGACAAGGTTTTCATCGGAACCGGACACAATTCTGAGATCGTCACCGATGACAGAGGGGAAGACTGGATGTTCTACCATGCCTTCTGGAAGGGGAACAACTACAAGGGCCGCTGCATGATGATGGACAAGATCGAGTGGGACTCAGAAGGATGGCCTCATGTTTCAGGCTCCGAACCTTCTTCCACTGCGACAGGACCTTCCCTCAGGACGGCTGCCAAATAAAACGGCCCGTGCATGAAGGCGTTTTTCCTGAGTATCTTCGACGCCCTTTCCGGGAAGAAGGGCCTGGCTGCCGCAGGTGTGCTTGCGGTCCTTGCCCTGTGCGCGGTGCTCGCTTCGCGGATGCATTATGCGGAAGATATTTCGGAATTCCTGCCATCTGATCCTGCAAGCGAAAGATATTCAGAAGTTTACAATGCCCTGAGCGAAAAGGGCAACATCGTAGTCCTCTTCAGGGCCGACACAACAGACCAGGGGTGGAGATATTCGGTGGAAGATGCGATGGACAGTTTCGAGGAGAACTGGGCTGCTGCGGATTCCACAGGACTGGTCCCATCCAGGCAGATCCGTACTGATGCATCGGCGGCCTTGGGACTGATGTCCTTCGTGGGTGCGAGACTGCCATATTTCCTTACGGAAGATGACTACAGGAGGGCGGATTCCCTCCTGAACATCCCCGGATACGTCCGCCAGGCACTCGAGGATGACCGCCAGACCCTTATGTTCGTCCCCTCGGACATGGTGGCCGGGAACATACAGGGGGACCCTCTCAGGCTTTTTACCCCTGTCCTCCAGAGGCTCCGCTCTACTGCCGGGAACGACGGCTATGAAGTTTCGGACGGCTATCTTTTCTCCCGGGGGGTCGGGATCGGATTCATGACTTCCGCATATGGTTCCAGCGAGTCGGGAATGAATTCCAGGGTCGCTTCGCTTGTGGATGAAGTCATTGCGGCGACGGAAGCTTCGAATCCCTCGGTCAGGGTCTCAGCGGTGGGCCCCGGCCTGATCGCGGCCGGAAATGCTTCGCGCATAAAGCATGACAGCGTCATTGCCGGAGTGATAGCCTTGCTTCTGATATGCCTTCTCCTGGCGCTGACGTACCGCCGCTTCAGCAGCATCGCCTGGATTTTCGCCACTACCGCCGCAGGCTGGGTCGCCGCGGTTGCCCTCATGTCGCTGTTCAAGGACTCGATGTCCGTGATAGTGCTGGGTGTCGGAACCATAATCATAGGAATAGCAATCAATTATCCTCTTCATTACATAGACGGCCTGCGCGGCGGGGTGCCCCGGCGCCAGAACCTTGAAGAGATGGTTCCGCCGCTGCTTATCGGCAATGTCACTACCGTGGCGGCATTCCTCAGCCTCCTTCTGATGGATGCCAGGGCCATGCGTGACCTGGGCCTTTTCTGGTCACTCCTCCTGATGGCCACGATCCTGTTCACCCTGATCGTCCTGCCGCTTTTCCTCAAACCAGGGCAGGTGGCAGGAGGAACCGGGATCGAGGTGGGCAAGATCCTTCCGGACAGGGTCCCCTCAAGCAAATGGCTTTTCTTCGGGGTCCTGGCGGTGACTGCGGTAATGTTCTTCCTAAGCAGGGGGACTTCTTTCGATTCCGACCTTCAGCACATCAACTACATGACTCCCGGACAGAGGAGCGACATGGCATTCCTTGCCGGCACCGGCCCATCCGGAGGGGAAAATGAAATATATGCCGTCTGCGAGGCTGAGGACCTTGAGTCGGCAGTACGTCTCAATGAGGAACTCATGTCCCGACTGGAGTCACTTCCTAAGGGGAGCGGCATATCGAGGGTGAACGGCGTGGGGGATTTCCTCCATACCAGGGAGTACCAGCAGGTGGCCGTCTCCCGCTGGAAGGAATTCTGGTCGTCAAGAAGTGATGCCGTGTTGTCAGAACTGCGGACCGAGGCGGCGGCGCTGGGTTTCAGCCCCGGTGCCTTCGCTCCTTTCGAGAATGCCGTCAATGCTGAGTGGGAACCCCTCGATGCGGAGCATTTCCAACCTGTCATCGATAGTTACAAGGGAACTTACATCCTGGATATCGATGGACGGAAATGCCTGGTAAACAGGGTGTACGGTGACGTCGGACCTTCTGCCCTCAGGGAAGCCTGCGGATTCGACGGCCAGGGAGACGGATCCTCCCGTGTCCTGATATTCGACGGTTCGGATGTCGGCAACCAGCTGGTGAATGTCATGCGTGATAGTTTCGACTGGATTGGAAGCATATGCTCCCTGGTCGTCTTCATCTTCCTTCTGCTGACATTCCGCCGTCTGGAAATCAGTCTGCTGGCCTTCCTGCCCCTGGCCTTCAGCTGGTGGTGGATCCTCGGACTTATGCGTCTGGGCTCCATGGAGTTCAATGTCGTGAACGTCATCCTCGCCACATTCATTTTCGGACAGGGAGACGATTACACTATCTTCACCACCGAAGGCCTCATATACGAATATGCATATGGCCGCAAGCGCTTTGCGACTTACAAGGATTCCATAGTCCATTCGGCCCTCATAATGTTCATAGGCATAGGCGCTCTCATAGTGGCCCGGCATCCTGCCATGCGCTCGCTTGCGGAGGTCACCCTTGTGGGAATGGTGGTGGTGCTCCTGATGGCTTACTACCTGCCGCCTGTGATTTTCCGCTGGCTGACGACAAGGGACGGGGAGCCAAGACAGGTCCCGATAACTGCAGGACGCCTGCTGCGTTCCCTCGGGGCAATATGCTTCTTCCTGGTGATGATGTTCCTCTTTGTCTATCCGGTCACCTTCTTCTGGTTCCTTTTCGGAGGACGGAGCGAGGAATCCAAGACACGCTATCATGTTTTCCTCCAGAAGATTGCTAACTTCATAGCGACCCATGTCCCCGGGGTCAGATTCAGGATGCGCCAGAGCCTTGAGGAAGTTCAGCCCCTGTTCAGCGAACCTGCCGTAGTCATATGCAACCACCAGTCCCATCTGGACCTGATGTGCCTGATGATGTTGTCCCCTAAGCTGGTTTTCTTTACGAACCGTACAGCGTGGAACAATCCTCTTTACAGCTATGTGCTGAGAAAGGCCGAGTACATGCCTGTCGGGGACGATCTCAGCGGGAATATCGAAAAGATCCGCGACCTGGTCAGCAGAGGCTATAGCCCTGTCGTATTCCCGGAGGGGACGAGGACTCTCACCGGAAAGCCTGGCCGTTTCCATAAAGGCGCATTCTACCTGGCTGAGGAGCTAGGGCTCGACATCCTTCCGGTGTTTATCCACGGAGCATGGCATGTCCTTCCGAAGCAGGATTTCATGTTGAGGAAGGGGGAAATGTCGGTCGAGATAGGCCGGAGGATGAAGCCCTCAGGGGATTACCGCCAGGATACCAAGGATTTCAGCCGCTTTTTCAAGACCCGTTACGAGGAAATCTGCAGGGAGCTGGAGACCCCCGCGTATCTCAGGCCATATGTCCTTGGCAAATACATTTACAAAGGTGCTTCTGTTGAGGCAACTGCAAGGCGCGCCCTTGCGCATGTGGAAGATGTCCCGTGGCTGCATGACGGAAGCCTTAAACCGGAAGACGGCGCTGTGGCCATCCGCGGTTGCGGACAGGGAGAGCTTGCCTGGATATATGCCCTGATGCATCCTCAGACGGAGGTATATGCAACCGATCCGGATCCGGACAATATAGCCATAGCCTCCCATTGTTCCCACATTCCAGCCAATCTGCACTTCAGTGTGGAAGAAACAACTGAGAATCAATGAGTGACATAAGACATATGCTGCGGTTCGCGTTGCTTTTGCCGCTCTGCTTCCTGGCCCTTCAGGCCAGGGCCGGCTCGCTGAAGGCCTACCTCCCGGATGCGGAAAAGGCCAACGGAGAGGCGGTGATCATATGCCCAGGCGGAAGTTATCACTGGCTTTCCAAAAAGGTGGAAGGTTCCGAAGTGGCTGCGAAGCTCAGGGACATGGGATATGCCGCATATGTCCTTCATTACCGCCGCTCGGGTACACGCTATTTCCTGCTGCGCAGCCTGGCGTTCCCCCAGAACCACTGGCCGGATGCACATGAGGACCTGCTGGATGCGATACGCACAGTCCGGTCCGAGGGCTATTCCAAGGTCGGAGTGATGGGCTTTTCCGCCGGAGGGCATCTTGCCTTGAGCTCGGGGGAATTCTTCGGTGGCGGGCGTCCGTTCTTCGGGCATGGCTCCAGGGAAGGGGACAGGCCTGACTTCATCGCCGCGGTCTATCCTGTGGTGACGATGTGCCGCGAAGATATCGTGCATCAGCGGTCACGCCGTGCGCTCATGGGCAGGCGCCTGAATGAAGCCGCCCTGCGTGACAGCCTCAGCATGGAGAAGAACGTCCCCGGCGACATGCCTCCGGTCTTCCTTACCAACTGCAAGGACGACCCCATAGTCAACTGGCGCAACTCCGAGGTGATGGACAGCGCCCTGACCGCAAGGGGGATTCCGCATATGTACATGCAGTACGACAAAGGCGGCCACGGCTATGGGATTTCCTCTGCAGTCAATCCGGAGCCATCTTCCGGATGGCTGGAAATCTGGCGGGACTATCATGTGAAAAATGATTATCTTTGTCCTGATACTATA
>CADCQP010000127.1 GCA_902803535.1 uncultured Bacteroidia bacterium
GGAAGACCACAGGCTGATCGAGCTGAACAAAGAGTCCAGCCAGGGAAGGAGTTTCACAGTAGGGGACGTATTCCTCGGAAAAGTCAAAAAGATTCTCCCGGCCCTAAACGCTGCCTTTGTTGACATCGGCGACAAAAAGGAAGCATTCATCCACTATCTGGACCTCGGCCTCTACTTCAAGTCATTCGATGAATTCGTGACACGGAGCAATCCGAACACCGACCTTCACCAGCTGTTTTCACGGATCAAGGTCGGACCGGCGCTCGAAAAAGAGGGTAAGATCCAGAATGTCCTCAAACCCGGACAGATGGTGGTCGTGCAGATAGTCAAGGAGCCGATTTCGACAAAGGGTTCACGACTCACTGCGGAAATCTCACTGGCAGGACGCAACATTGTACTTCTTCCCTTTGCGGAGAAGGTAAGCATCTCTCAGAAAATCTCTTCCAAGGAAGAGAAAAAAAGGCTTGAGACTCTCGTCAGGAGCATCCTTCCCAAGAACTACGGAGCCATAATCCGGACGGCGGCAGAGGGCAAGACCGCAGCCGTACTCGTCGGAGAGCTCCAGTCCCTGATCAACAAATGGGAATCCTCCTGGACGAAACTTGCAAAGAACAAAGGTATTTCCCTGCTGTTCTCCGAATACAGCAAGACCACCACCATGCTCAGGGACCTTCTGAACGATTCGTTCGAGAACATATACGTAAACGATCAGACGGTCTATGAAGAAACCAGGAAATATATTTCACTGATCTCCCCCGAACAGGAGAAGATAGTGAAGCTCTACGAAGGCAAGGAGAACATCTTCGACCATTTCGAAGTGACCCGCCAGATCAAGAGTTCATTCGGAAGGGTGGTAGCCATCAAACAGGGAGCCTATCTGGTCATCGAATCGACCGAAGCACTGAACGTGATCGACGTCAACAGCGGCATACGAGCCAAGACCAACGACCAGGAAGAGAACACCTTTGAAGTCAACATCCATGCAGCCGACGAGATAGCCAGGCAGCTGAGACTGAGGGATATGGGAGGTATCATCATTGTCGATTTCATAGACATGGAGTCGCAGGAACACCGCAATGCGCTTTACAAGCACATGATGGACCTGATGGATTCGGACAGGGCCAAGCACAATGTTCTGCCCTTGACAAAACTGGGACTCATGCAGATTTCAAGGCAGAGGATCAGGCCCGTCACCGAAATCGACACCACAGAGGTCTGCCCCGTATGTCACGGCACCGGAAAGATTTCTCCCAGTCTGATCATCGACGAACAGATCGAAAGGGCCCTTGCCTACTATGTCAGGGAGAAGGGCATCAGGAACCTGACCCTCAAGACCGGACCGATCCTCGGTTCCTACCTTTCCAGGGGTTCTCTTTTCGCCCCGTCCTTCGTCGCAAAATGGAAGAACAAGTACAAATGCAAATTGAAGCTTGAAGAGGTCCAAGACCATTCAGTCCTGCAATTTGATTTCTACTCTGAAGGAACCAAGCTCTCATGACCGGGAGCTTGGTTTTTTTTCAGGGGTTACTCCCCTACCTCAGTGATTTCGGGATAAAGCTGCGTGACACCATCCACAATAGCAGCAGCACGAAGACAAGCACGCATATGCGCCCGATGAAGTCCCCGTTGCGAACGAAGAATGTCTCCTCGGAATTGAGGTTGACTTCCCCGCAGATCACGTCCGGTTCCCACCAGGAGGTCTTTTGGATAACATCCCCGCGCTGGTTTATGATGCAGGAAATGCCTGTGTTTGCACATCTTGCAATGTCCCTCCGGGTCTCGATCGCGCGGAGGGAAGCGTAGCTGCAGTGCTGCCTGTAACCAGGAGTGTTCCCCCACCATGCATCATTGGTAATGACCGACAGCACCTGCGCCCCGGCCCTTACATATCCGGCGCACCACTCCGGATAGACCGACTCATAACACACGGCAACGCCTACCGGAACGTCCTTCCCTTCTCTCAATGCGTACAGGACAGATGGTTCTTCCTGACCAACGCAGCGTCCCATGACACCGCCGAGGGCCTCATCCAGGGGCCTGAACAGGCGGGGATAAGGCATCATCTCCACACCGACTACAAGTTTGCTCTTGTAATAGATCCCGTCGCGTGAAGTGCTGTCCAGCATTATCGCGACATTGTGCGACTCCACCCACGTCGCATCCCCGATGCTGCGGGCGGTCACGGAAGGCCGGGTACGGGACCCTATGAACGTACGTGCAGAAGCCCCGAAAAGAATCGACGGCACTCCGTGCTTTCGGATGAAAGAAAGGAAATGCCCATATGTACGGCTCGAGGGTATGGCGTTGGTGACTACGTCACCCGTAAATGTCTCTGGCGCGACCAGAAGGTCCGGACGGAAAGCCCCATCTTCCAGCTGTTTCGCAGCCAGGCCTTCCAGCAGGGCGTCCTGCTGGTCCTGGTTCATGGCTGAGAACTTGTTGTAGGGGTCGATATTGGGCTGGACAATCATCACATTCACGGGATCGGACGTTTCCTCCCAGTCAGCCCAGATCTTCAGGGATACGGCCAGCGGGAAAAGGAAAGTCAGGCATATGCCGGCGATGGAGGCCGTGCGTATCCTGGAGGTCAGTTCCTTCCATCTGCCGGAGGCGATGGAGGACAGCAAGGCGAAAACGGACAGGTTGCAAGCCCAGACCCAGAGAGACCCGCCGGTCGCGCCGGTGAATTCGTACCACTGGACAGCCCATGTAGTCCTTGCAAAGGCATTCCCGAGAACAAGCCACGGCCATGAAATCTGGGCGCTGACAAGATAGTACCTCTCCCATGCGATCCAGGCGGCGGCAAGGAACAGGTAAGGGAGGGAACCACGCATCATTTTCCGGCCCCACCTGAACAGTCCGAACACAACCGACATCTGGAAAGCGTTCGCAAAGGATGCGAAGAGGCCGCCTCCCACGGTAGCATTGCAGACCCAGAAGGTCGTAACGAGGTTCCACGCCAGGAAAGCGGAATAATGCCACAGCCAGAACCTCTTCACATGAGAATTTGACGCCACCTCTTCCATCATGAGAAGGGGGACGAAGCCGACAAGGACCAGGATTCCGCAGCCCGGAAGAAGGAACGGCATGGACATCAGCACCGTAAACAGCAGTGCACACAGTCCCAGACGGATATTTGTACTATCTGAACGCATATTTCAAGCCTTACAAATATATGAATAAATTGTCTATATTTGTAAGTTATGATCCTGTTAATCCTAAAAGCATTCTGCGTAGGCATACTCTGCTCGTGCCTCCTGGGACCCGCTGCAATACTCGTAATGCAGAAGTCCCTGAGCCACAACCATGCAGTTGGCTTCGTCACTGGATTGGGGGTGACTACCATGGACACTATTTCCGCTACGATCTCCTGCTTCGCACTCACTGCGATGAACGAGTTCATCAGCGCCAACGACGAGGTGATAATGATCATTGGAGGAGCCATCATCATAGCCGTGGGCTGCGGGATAGCCTTCATCAACCCCTTCAGGAAAGTGGTCAGGGACAACGGAGACACAGCCTCCTTCAAGGATTATATCCAGGCCGTCCTGACCGCGGCATCGAATCCCGGAGGGTTGTTCCTCATGCTCACGCTGTTCGCATTCATGGGGCTGGGTGACCTCCCGCATGACTTCCATGCCCTCCCGGTGATAGCTGCTGTATCGGCAGGATCGGTGTGCTACTGGTTCTTCTTTTCATGGCTCTTCAGCCACCTGAAGAAGAACTTCCGCCAGGAGACCCTCCTTCTCATAAACAGGATCGCAGGAGCCGCCGTGATAATCATAGGCGTGGTCCTGGTTGTAACCGGATTGATAAAAATCTTGAATTAACATATGGACAATATCGAAAAAGACGCTCAGAATAAAGTCCAGGAGCCCGATGGCAAGATCCAGTTCGGGAAATGGCTGCTGCACAACGTTATCTGGGCAGCGATACTGATTATTGCACTCGTAGTCGGAGCGAAGGTGCTGCTTGGCGTCATGACCAGGCACGGCGAACAGATTTCCGTACCCGACCTGACAGCGATGACCGTTTCCGAAGCCAAATACAATGCCGGCATCAACGGCCTGAAGACCGTCGTAACCGACTCCGTCTTCATACGCAGGATGGCCAGGGGCGCCGTTTTCAGCCAGAACCCCTCTCCGGGCGAGAAGGTGAAGAAAGGAAGGAAGATACGCCTTACCATCAATGCGGTGAATCCCAAGAAGATTACCATGCCCAACCTTGTCGGGCTGTCCATGCGCCAGGCCAATGCCGAGCTGAACTCCAGGGGACTCGTCCTTGGGAACCTGATCTACGTCAGCGACATAGCCACCAACAACGTAATGCGCCAGCTGTTCCGCAACAAGGAGATCAAGCCGGGGGCATCCATCGAGACGGGAGCCGAAATCGACCTTGTGGTCGGCCTCAACCCGGAGAATGACAAGACATATGTCCCCAATTTCTCCGGCCTGAAATACCGCCGTGCCATTGACGTGGCCCACGAAAGTTCCCTCAATATCCGGAAGGTCATCTTCGACAATGACATCAAGAGTTACAGCGACTCCCTGAGCGCAGTGGTCTACAAGCAGACCCCGTCCGCTTCCAGCCAGGTTCCCGTCCTCATGGGATCAGAAGTTTCCCTGTGGTTCACCACCGACCCGCTCACGGCCCTCAGCAAGGATTCCAATGGTAAATAATCCTCTTCAGGAGAACATAGAAGACCTTCAGCCCCTGGATGAAGAGCAGGGGATGTTCGAGCATTTCCGCCTGAACGTAGACAAGGGACAGGCGCCGATGAGGGTGGACAAATACATGGCCATACACCTCGAGGACACTTCCCGCCACCGGATCCAGCTCGCGATCAAGAACTCATATGTACTAGTCAATGACAAGGTCGTAAAAGCCAATTACGTCGTCCGCCCCCTGGATGTCATCCGCTTCGTGATGCCCTACCAGAGGAGGGGCCTGGAAATCCTTCCCGAGGACATTCCCCTTGACATCGTGTATGAAGACGACTACCTGCTCATTGTAAACAAGCCGGCAGGGATGGTGGTACATCCGGGACACGGACACTTCAGCGGGACCCTGGTCAACGCCCTCGCCTTCCACCTGGGAATCTCGCAGGCGCCTGAGGCTGAAGATGAACGCATGGGGGTACTTGTACACAGGATTGACAAGGACACGTCGGGCCTGCTTGTAGTGGCAAAGGATGACGAGACCCAGATGAACCTCGCAAAGCAGTTCTTCGTCCACTCCATAGAGCGCAAGTACATCGCCGTGGTCTGGGGAAACATCACGGATGACGAAGGGACAATCGAAAGCTTCATCGGACGCGATCCCTCCGACAGGCTCAGGTTCATGAACGTCCCCGACGAAGACAAAGGCAAGCACGCAGTCACCCATTACAAGGTGCTCCAGAGATACGGTTACATCACCGTAGTGGAATGCCGTCTCGAAACCGGGAGGACGCACCAGATCAGGGTGCATATGTCTTCAATCGGGCATCCGCTGTTCAACGACGAGAGATACGGCGGCTCCGAAATCCGCAACGGCACCATCTTCGCCAAGTACAGGCAGTTCATCAACAATTGTTTCCAGATCTGCCCACGCCAGGCTCTCCATGCGGCTACACTTGGATTCATCCACCCCCATACGAAAAAGGAGATAAGATTTGAGGCCCCGCTGCCCGAAGACATGCAGAGCCTCATTGCCAAATGGCGGGAATACACTGCCGCCAA
>CADCQP010000128.1 GCA_902803535.1 uncultured Bacteroidia bacterium
ACTGTATATGATCTTTTTCATAGGTTTCTCAATTTATATCAACTAGTTATAGCAACTTTCGCCATGTTCATATATATCCAGTCCTTCCTCCTCGACGCGCGGTTCAACTCGCAGGCCGCTGGTTTTCTTGATGCCGAAAAACAGGACGAAGGCGCACGCTGCCGCCCAAAGGTCTATGACCACGATTCCCAGGCACTGTATGCCGAAGAAATGCCATCCACCGCCATACAGAGCCCCTCCGTCCGTGGCCAGAAGACCGGTCAGCAAAGTACCAAGGATTCCGCATACACCGTGCACGGAGGCGGCACCGACCGGGTCGTCGATATGAAGCTTGCGGTCGATGAACTCGATTGCGAAGACAAGGGCGATTCCGCAGAGCAGTCCGATCAGTACGGATCCCCAGGGCGAAACCACATCGCAACCTGCCGTGATTCCTACCAGCCCGGCAAGGACACCGTTAAGCATCAGCGAGAGCGAAGGCTTGCCGTATTTGATCCAGGTCAGGAACATCGTGGAGATTCCTCCCGTAACCGCGGCCAGGTTGGTGGTCAGGAACACGTGGGATATGGCCGTACGGTTCACCTCCCCGCTGGCTGCCAGCTGACTGCCCGGGTTGAACCCGAACCAGCCGAGCCAGAGGATGAATACTCCAAGCGCCGCCAGGGCCATGTTGTGGCCCGGAATTGCGTGGCTTTTGCCATCGGGGCCATATTTGCCGTGGCGGGGGCCAAGCGCCATCGCACCGACCAGGGCCATTACTCCGCCCACGCTGTGGACGATGGCCGATCCCGCGAAATCGTGGAAGCCCCCCTGTGACAGCCAGCCGCCTCCCCAGGTCCAATGTCCTTCGATTGGATAGATGAACAGGGAAATCAGTGCACTGTACACCAAATACATGGAGAACTTGGTGCGTTCAGCCATGGCACCGCTCACAATTGTAGCCGAAGTTGCACAGAAGACTGTTTCGAAGATAAGGAAACCTTCGACCGGGAGGTCTGATTTGTAAAAAGACAGATCCCCCCAGTTGGGGGCGCCGATGAATCCTGCCCCGTCGCTGCCGAACATGAATCCGAACCCGACAAAGAAGAAAAGCAGGGAACCCAGCATGAAATCGACGAAATTCTTCATCAGGATATTTACAGTGTTCTTGCTCCGGGTAAAACCGGCTTCGCATAGAGCGAACCCAGGCTGCATCCAGAACACCAGCATAGCTGCAAGCAGCATCCAGACTGTATCGAGGGAAATAGCTATATCGTTCATGGTTAAGTCTTTTCAAGGGTTTTACTTCTTGTCCCGGAGCACTGTGTCACCGTGTTCTCCGGTACGGATCGACCATACGTCATCCACCGGGCTGACGAATATCCTTCCGTCTCCGACTTCGCCGGTCCTGGCGGCTGCCATGATGGCCTGCACGGCTGGTTCAACAAATTGTTCACGGCACACAATGGTTATCTCGATCCTCGAGATCACATCGGTACTGTACATCACCCCGCGGTAAATACGGTCTTCCCTGTCTTGGCCTATGGCCTTGACCTCCGAATAGGAGAACCAGTTGATGTCGGCATCGAACAGGGCCTGCTTGACATCTTCAAAGTGCGTCTTGCGCACGATTGCTTCAATCTTTTTCATAATACACTACTGAATTATAAGGTTAATTTTTCTCAAGGGTTCAGTGCTCAATATATTCCACGAACGCCTGGTTGCAAAGCCGGATGCCCCCCGGCGTAGGGTACAGGCCTGTGAAATACCAGTCACCTGCATGGTCCGGGCAGGCCAGGTGAAGTCCGCGTATGCTTTGGAAAACCAGTTCTATCGGAGTAGTCATCTCCTTGGGGCGAAGCATCTCGGTGATCTTCCCGTTGATCTCATCCACGCTGAACTGCGAATAGATGTTGCGCACATGGTTTTCCGAAAGCGGGTCCTCCTTGCAGAGTTGGTACACCTCCTTGATCAGTTGATGCTGACCCCGCTGCCTGAGCAATTCCATGGCGGCCCTGAAGGCACACAGTTCGTCCAGATGCGACATGTCTATCCCATAATAGTCAGGATACCTTATCTGCGGGGCGCTCGAGACCATGACGATCTTTTTGGGATGGAGTCTGTCAAGGATCTTTAATATGCTCTCCCTCAGGGTTGTACCCCGAACGATGCTGTCGTCGATTATCACCAGGTTGTCTTCGTAGGGCCTGAGGCTGCCATAACTGATATCATAGACGTGGGCCGCAAGGTCGTTGCGTTCGGCATTGTCTGTGATGAAAGTGCGCAGCTTGATGTCCTTCCAGACCACTTTCTCGGTGCGCACATTGTCATGCAGTTTCCGGAAACCGCCCGTCAGGCCGTAGAAAGCCACCTCTGCCGTATTCGGGATATAGGAGAACACCGTGTTCTCTACGTCATTCCCGATAGCATTCAGGACGGGCTGGACCAGCTGCTCGCCCAGCCGCTTCCGTTCCTGGTAGAT
>CADCQP010000129.1 GCA_902803535.1 uncultured Bacteroidia bacterium
CATCGACTGCCAGCCATTATTGGTACTTCAAGCCCTCATCCGGCAATCCAGCCGCAGAAACGGACTGGGAGGTAATCGCCACTCACAAGCTGCCAGGCTACGAAAACGTCTCCAATACATATGGCTGTTCCGTATTGACCAGGGAAATGGATTTCGAGAATGAATTCTAATGAGCAATTGATTATATTTGCATATACTTCCAAACAGCTTCTAAATATCATGAGAAAACTGACCGCAGTCCTTCTTGCCGCAGCCTTGATGCTGGGCGTTTCATGCAGTGTTAACCAGAGCCAGAAAAACATCCCGCTGCCCGAACATCCCCGCCCGGATTTCGAGCGCGCTGAATGGATGAACCTCAACGGATACTGGTCTTTCACCTTCGAAAAAGCAGCCGCGGATAAAGCCCTCCAGGCAAATGACCTCAGCGCGATGAACCAGAAGATCATGGTGCCATTCCCCTGGGGATCAAAACTTTCCGAAGTTGAAGACAACGGGGACATAGCCTGGTATGCACGCAAGGTCTCCATCCCGGCCGAGTGGAAAGGGAAAAGGGTTTTCCTTGTAGTCGGTGCCTCTGACTGGGACACCCAGGTGTGGTGCGACGGACAGGAAATCGGACGTCACCAGGGGGGATACACACCCTTCGAATGCGAGATAAAGGATCCCAAGTTCGGTGACAGCCAGATGTTCCTGATCAAGGCCGACGACACCTCAAGCGACGCGCACCTCTACGGAAAGCAGGGCTACGGAAACGCACGTGGCATATGGCAGACCGTCTATCTGGAAGCCCGCGGGGACAACTTCATACGCTCGATTCATTTCACTCCGGACATTGACCGCTCGCTGGTCCACGTAGATGTGGCCCTGGATTCACCCGCAGGGAAGGACGACCTTTTCAAGCTGGATTTCAAGACAGGAGGGCAGCAGCCATTCGCAGCCTCTATGGACGGAAAAGACAATGCCTGCTTCGACATTCCGATCAAGGACCAGCACCTGTGGGACCTCGACGACCCGTTCCTCTATGAGGTCACTGCATCCCTGGGAGACAAAGACGCAGTCAACACCTATTTCGGCCAGAGGAAGGTCAGCGTAATGCCCTTCCCGGGCGCAGACTACAACTACGTCGCCCTCAACAACAAGCCCATATACCTCCAGCTCTGCCTGGACCAGAGCTATCATCCGGACGGATTCTACACCTTCCCCAGCGACGAATTCATGAAGAATGAGATCCTCATCTCCAAGAAGCTCGGCCTGAACGGAAACAGGATCCACATCAAGGTTGAAATCCCCCGCAAGCTCTACTGGGCTGACAAGCTCGGCCTCCTGATAATGGCCGACACCCCGAATTTCTGGGGAGAGCCGGTGCCGGAGGCCCGCCAGGACTGGGAGAACTGCCTCCGCGGACAGGTTGAACGCGATTACAACCACCCGTCTATCTTTGCATGGGTCAACTTCAATGAAACCTGGGGACTGTTCACGAACAAAGTGTACACCGAGGAAACCCAGGAGTGGGTCCGCTCCATGTACCATCTGACAAAGGCCCTTGATCCCTCACGTCTGGTCGAAGACCAGTCAGCATGCAACCACGACCACGTCGAGTCCGACATCAATTCCTGGCATGCCTACCGCAGGGGATATGTCTGGGAAGACACCATCAGGAAATATGTCGAAAACACCTATCCCGGAAGCACTTACAATTACATAGGCGGCAATGTCCAGAACGGGGCCCCGATGATCAACAGCGAGTGCGGCAACGTATGGGGCTATGAGGGCAGTGCAGGCGACTGCGACTACACCTGGGACTACCACGTAATGATGGATGCCTTCAGGCGCTATCCCAAATGTGCAGGATGGCTCTACACTGAGCATCATGACGTCATAAACGAGTGGAACGGTTACGTGAAATACGACCGCTCGGAGAAGATCGACGGACTGGATGAGCTTGTGCCCGGAATGACCATGGCCGATTTCCAGAGCCTCTATTACATAAGCCCTGAGCGCTATCTCTACACCGAAGCCGAAGCCGGTTCATCGATCGACCTGCCGTTCTACGCCTCTTTCATGACTGACAAGGATCCCGGGAAGCTCACCCTTGAGACAGAACTCGTGGGATGGAATTCCATGGGTGTGTTCAAGAATTTCCAGAAGAAGTCAACCCCGATCGAATTTGAGCCTTACATGAGCAGGACGGCAGCCAGAGAGCTCGTCCAGATGCCGCAGGAGAACGGACTCTACCTGCTCCGCATGGTGCTCAAGGACGGTAATGGCAAGGCCCTGCACCACAATTTCAGCACCTTCAGGATCAAGGACGGGACTGAGCCGCAGATTGAGAACCTCCGCCTGATCCCCTTCGCCCCGGCATCATTCACCGCCAGCGAATGGTCAGCCAAGCAGACTTCGATCTATGACGGACTTAAGGTTGACGGATTCGGACACGGCTACTTCGAATACACCGTAGCCCTCCCGGATGATGTAGACACCCAGAAGATCGTTTCCGCCGAGCTCCTGTTCGAAGCCTCCGCGAAGGAACAATTCGGAAAAGACAAGGAAGGGAATGAAATATCCGGAGAATACATGCTGGGCAAGGGCACATTCGACCATTGCAAGTCTCCGAACGCATATGCGATGACAGACGGCATATATTTCCCCTCAAAGGTAGAGGTTTCCGTAGGCGGAAAGGCCATCGGGAAATACGAGCTGAAGGACGACCCGGCCGACCACAGGGGAATACTGTCCTGGGGCTCCCAGCCGAATGTGAACCGCATATGTGAAGCAGGTTCCTACGGCGAACTGGTACAGATGGAGATACCAACAGAAGCCATCGGCAAGGACAGGAACGTCGTGATACGCTTCACGGTGCCTGCCGAGTCAGACGGTGGCCTGGCAATATATGGCAAGGACTTCGGCCGCTATCCGATGGATCCGACCCTTGTCCTGAGGTTCAAATAACTGCTTTGAAAATCAATTACTTCACCCTGAGGCGTTTCCCCACTCGGAGAATCGTCCTCTCGGTGATTCCGTTAAGCGAACAGATCTTGCGCACCGTGGTGTGGTAACGCTGGGCTATGCCTGAAAGCGTGTCGCCTGAACGGACCGTATGGTACTGGGCTGCCGCCAGTTCCTTGGCTTTCTGCTCGGCCTCAGCTTTCGCCTTCGCTGCCTTTTCTTCGGCTATGGCTTTCTCCTTGGCGTCTCCCTCATTGATTTCGAACTCTTCGTCGTCAGACTCCGGGACATAGCTGCTGTGGGCATCCAGATACTTCTTCTTCAGGACGAAGACTCCATGACGGAGCATGGCCTGGGGGAAATCCACTATCCACTCAGGATCGAAGGCATATCCCTTGTAACGGGTCTCGAAATGCAGGTGCGGACCGGTCGCGCGCCCGGTTGAGCCGCAAAGACCCAGCTGCTGTCCGGCATGGACCCAGTCCCCCTCGGAGACAAGGATCTTTGACATATGCGAATAGAATGTCTCCAGGCCGTTCTCATGACGCAGGATCACCAGGTTGCCGTACCCATGATAGTACTTCGCCATCCTGACCTTGCCGTCGAATGCAGCGCATACAGGATCCCCGAAATGGAGCGGGAGGTCGACGCCCATATGGTTACGGCCATGCCTGCGGCCGAACTTGGAATAGACCTTCCCCTTGAACGGGCTGAAGAAAGTATTCACGCTGTCCACGATGGGTATGATGACCTCTTCTGAAAGGGAATCCAGGGGCATATGGTACGGATTCGGATACTCGTTGTTCCAGTTCGAGGTGAATATCCTGTCGGACATCCTGTCCTCGGGATTCTTCCAATAGTGCCATGTGAAGTCTTCGAGCAGGATGATCTTGATGAGAGGATCAGAGGTGCTCAGGGTGTCTATGGCATTGGCCTCTATCAGGGACTTGACGGGCTCAAGGGCAGGACGCGGCACGACAACCGCCGCCTGTTTCTTGTTCTGGATCGAAGGTTTTATGTCAGGCCCTGCAACCGCGAACACGGGCAATGCAATCGCCGCAGCGGTCAGGATACATTTTCTAAAATTCATTTGCAATTGTTTTCACATGCTTTCACAGCATCGGGTTCAGGTTTCAGTACTTACGGCTCAGCTTCTTACGGCGCCGAATTTCTCAGCAAGCAGAGAGACTGTCTCGTCTATCTTCGCGGCGAGCATTTCGGTCGTCGCGGCCTCGCATATGAACCGCAGGTAAGGCTCGGTGTTGGACGGCCTCACGTTGAACCACCAGTCTTTGAATTCTATCCTGTAACCGTCGAAATCCATGACCGCGGTCGGAGTCTCATCCTTGGTGAAATGTGCCTTGAGAGCCTCTATCGCGCCTTCCTTGTCAACTACCTTGAAATTGACCTCGCCTGAGTTCTCATAATGCTTGATTCCGGCTACCATTTCGCTGAGCTTCACGCCCTTGCGCTTGGCTTCGGCCACAACGCGGAGCATCAGCAGGGAAGCCAGCATGCCGCTGTCGGAGTAGAAGAAATCGCGGAAATAATAGTGTCCGGCAAGTTCTCCGCCCCACAGGCCTCCGAGTTCGCGGAGCCTCGGCGCGGCATTCGCACGGCCCACCTTCCAGGTTGCCACCTGGCATCCCATGGGCTCAAGGTACTCGGTTACTGACTTGGATGAACGGATGTCCTGGAGGACAATCCCCTTCTCTCCCCTTTCACCCACGAAGTAATTGCCCAGCAGGGCGATGACCAGGTCCGGAGGAACCACCTCGGCCTTGTCGTCCACGAACATGACGCGGTCGGCGTCGCCATCGTAGATCACTCCCACGTCAGCGCCTGTCTCGCGCACCAGGCTCTGGAGGTCAACGTCATTTGCGGGAATCAACGGATTAGGCTCGTGGCTGGGGAAGCGCCCGTCCATGACATCATTGACATATGCATGTCCTTCGCCGAAGATGTCTTTGGCGAGGAGGGTGGCCATTCCGCTGGAAAGGTCGAAGGCTATCTTGAGGTTGGAGATGTCTCCCATGTAGCCGCGCAGGAACTCCAGGTAGTCTTCGCGGACGTCCAGCTTGTGCACCGTACCGGGCTTGACAGCCGGCGGGGTGGGCCTGCCTACGTCAATCCATTCCTTGATGGTCCCAAGACCGCTTTCCAGTCCGACGGGAAGGGCGTTCTCTCGTGAGACCTTCATTCCGTTGTACTGTGGAGGGTTGTGGGAAGCGGTAATCTGGACTGAAGCCTTGAAGCCATGCTTGGCAGTCCCGAAATAGACCATAGGAGTAGAGCTGAGACCTATGTCATATACATCCGCTCCCGCATCCATGATTCCCCTGAGGAGGTACTCATGCACCTCGTCCGAGGAAAGCCTGCAGTCGCGTCCTACCAGGACACGGTCTGTGCCGAGAAGTTCGGGAAGGAAATATCCGACCTTGTAAACAGTGTTCTTGTTGAAATCCAGATTGTATATGCCCCGGATGTCGTAAGCGTGGAATGCACCCATATTCTTCTTAAATTAGTTTTGTGTTATAATGAGCCGAAGCCTTGCCGCGGGAAATGGCCTGGAGCTTCTTGGATATGATCTTCTTACGGATAGGAGAGACATGGTCGGTGAACATGTCCCCGTCCAGGTGAGAAAGCTCATGCTCCACCATGCGGGCCGCGAACTTGTCAAAGGTCTCGGTGATCTTGGTCAGGTTCTCATCGTAATATTCAACCGTAATGGACTTGGGACGGACGACGTCGCAGAATATGCCCGGAATCGACAGGCAGCCCTCCTGGTAGGACACCATCTCTTTGCTCCTGTCCACTATGACGGGGTTGACAAGCACCCTGCGGAAGTCCTTAAGATAGTCATATGTCTCGGAAACGGGGACGCCGTCCACAATTACCACACGCTTCCCCACGCCGATCTGAGGGGCGGCAAGCCCGACCCCGTCGGCGTGTGCAAGGGTGTCCCTGAGGTCCTGTACGAGGGCCTTGAGCCCTTCCTTGTCATTGAGGTCCACCTCGGCAGCCCTTTCGCGGAGCACCTTGGAACCATATAAATATATCGGTTGTATCATATTTTCCTGTCTTTGCGGTCCAACCAGTCCTGCAAAATTATTGCCGCACTGATCTTGTCCACGTTCTCCTTATTCCTCCGCTGTGAGGACTTCATGCCCCCGTCAATCATGGCCCGGTGCGCAAGAACCGACGTAAACCTCTCGTCTTCAAGACTCTGAGGAATGTCAGGGAATGCTTTCGAAAGCTCTTTCAGGAAAGCCTTCACATCCCCCGCGGCCTCTGAAGGGCGTCCGTCGAGATTGACGGGCCAGCCGACGACAAAGCGGACTATATGCTCTTTTTGAGCATATTTTTTGATATAATCTATTAACTTTGCACCTGGAACGGTGTCAAGGGCAGATGCGAAGATGCCGAGCGGATCGCTTACTGCTATCCCGGAGCGCTTTCTTCCGTAATCTATGCCAATGATCCTGTCCATCATGTAACCTGCAAAGGTAATGATATTTTTGCAAAATTAAGAATTTGATTATCATGCCGAAGAAGATCAAAGAGGAAAGAGTGCGGGACTTCAGGGTCACCCTGACGAACGACGAGACCCACAGGGAGCTGGGTGTGCTGCGTTTTACCCGCTTCTCCTTCTTCCTCACCCTCTCCTCCGTCATCCTCATAATAATCATCCTAGTTTACTGCCTGATAGCCTTCACTCCCCTGCGCAAGAACATCCCGGGCTACCCGGATGAGTACACCAAGAAGGCCGCCATCCAGAACGTAATCACCATCGATTCCCTGGAGAGCGTGATCACCCGCTGGCAGCTCTACACCGTCAACCTGGACAGGATCATAAAAGGCGAGGCCCCCATTCCGATGGACAGCATTATCAAGATACAGTCCAGGGGGAATGTCGCCGAAGATGAGAAAGCCTTCCTCTCTTCCAGGGACTCCGTACTAAGGGACAGGGTCCAGAAAGCCGAACAGTTCCAGATCAGCGAGGTGCTCAGGGACCTGCCCATCGAGGGCATGCATTTTTTCCCTCCGATCAAAGGTGTGGTTTTCAAGGGCTTCGAGCTTGTGCAGCACCCTTCCGTGGACATCAATGCACCTAATGGCAGCATAGTGAAGGCCGTCCTGGGAGGGACCGTGGTCTTCACCGGATGGAGCGCATCCACCGGCTACACCCTCGGAATCCAGCACCAGGGAGACCTGCTTTCCATCTACAGGCACCTGGACAAGCTCCTGAAATCCGAAGGGGACGAGGTCGCCGCCGGTGTTCCGGTCGCCATGTACGGCAATGACAGCATAAGTTACGGAGAGCATTTCAATTTCGAACTCTGGTACAAAGGATCTGCGGTTGACCCTGCCAGATATATCAATTTCTGAATGGAAGGAAAACGCCATATAGCAATACTCGGATCCACGGGATCCATCGGAAGACAGACCCTGGACGTAGTGCGCCAGCACCCCGGTCTCTTTGATATCGACCTGCTTACAGCCAACAATTCCGCGGAGCTGCTCATCAGCCAGGCGCGGGAATTCGATGCAAACAATGTGGTCATATGCAACAAAGAGCTCTACGGGCAGGTCCGGGACGGACTGAAGGACACCCCTACGAAGGTCTGGGCCGGGATCGACTCCGCCTGCAGCCTGGTCACCGCCGGGAGCGTTGACATAGTCGTGGCCTCCATGGTAGGCTTCAGCGGCCTCCGTCCTACCCTTGCGGCGATAGACGCATCAAAGGCGATAGCCCTCGCCAACAAGGAGACGCTCGTCGCGGCCGGGTCGATTGTCATGCGCAGGGCATATGAGCGTCACGCCCCCATCCTACCGGTCGATTCCGAGCACTCCGCGATCTTCCAGTGCCTGCTGGCAGCAGGAGGGAATCCTGTCAGGAAAATCCATCTCACAGCCTCCGGAGGACCTTTCCGGACCTGGACACGCGAGAGGATCGCAGCGGCCACGAAGGACCAGGCCCTCAGGCATCCCAACTGGAACATGGGCGCCAAGATCACCATCGATTCCGCCACCATGATGAACAAGGGTTTCGAAGTCATCGAGGCCAAATGGCTCTTCGACAAGGACCCCGCCGACATCAATGTCGTCATACAGCCAGAGTCCCTGATCCACTCCATGATCGAATTCGAGGACGGGGCGGTCATCGCCCAGCTCGGGAGCCCGGACATGAGGGAGCCCATCCAGTTTGCCCTTAGTTTTCCCGAGAGGCTTCCCCTGGACAACAAGAAGCTGGACTTCTCCGAGATCGGGAACATCAGTTTCTTCAAGCCTGACACAGAAAAGTTTCCGTGCCTCCAGCTGGCTTTTGACGCCATCGGTCGCGGAGGGAACATCCCATGCGTACTCAATGCAGCGAACGAGGCCGCAGTTGCGGCATACCTCCATGACGAAATCGGGTTCTACGGCATTTCCGAAGTCGTCAGCCGCTGCATGGACGAGGCCCGTTTCATACCCGAGCCGACAATCGACGAGATCTATGCCACCAATGAAGAGGCCAGGGAGAGGGCCGCAGACATCATAAAGACGCTGAAATGACCCTTATCCTGAAGATATTGCAGGTCATCCTTGCCCTGTCCGTGCTCATAGTCATCCACGAAGCCGGCCACTTCATGTGGGCCAAGATTTTTGGGATAAGGGTGGACAAGTTCTTCCTTTTCTTCGACGCCGGCGGCTTCAAGTTATTGAGCACCCAGGAAGGATGGTTCTCCCGTCTCTTCCCCAAATGGAAAGGAAAGGAGACTGAGTATGGCATAGGATGGCTCCCGCTGGGAGGCTACTGCAAGATCAACGGGATGATCGACGAGTCGATGGACACCTCCTGGCAGGCACACGAGCCCCAGCCATATGAATTCCGATCCAAGAAGCCATGGCAGAGGCTCCTGGTGATGGCGGGAGGAGTGCTGAACAATTTCATCTTCGCCGTCCTGGTGTTCATTGTGATCTCCGGCATATGGGGAAGGTCCTACATCGCCAATGAGGGGAACTGCATATATGTAACTCCCCTGGGCGAGGAGATGGGTTTTGCCACCGGAGACAGGATCCTGTCCCTCGACGGGAAGGTTCCTGAGAATTTCGGAGCCATCCAGGCTGACATTGTACGCAACAACGTGCAGAAGGTGCAGGTGCTCAGGGGAGCCGACACCACTGACATATACCTGGACCAGTCCATGTTCGGGCAGGTCCTGAATTCACCCGAGGGGATGTTCACCGTCGCTGTCCCGTTTACCGTAAGCGGGATAGCAGAGGGGTCTCCCAACACTGGCAGGCTGGCCGCAGGTGACCGTATAATGTCCCTGAACGGGCAGCCATGTCCATTCCTCCAGGATGCCAGGCCTGTCCTGGCATCACACGCGAACGCAACGGTCGATGCCAGCGTCATACGCGCAGGCGACACGCTGCTTGTCCCCCTGCAGGTGGACTCGGCCGGGATGATCGGGGTTTATCCCACGATGCCGGGAGTGGTATCCGAGACCTATAATGCCATTACCGCCATTCCGGCGGGAATAAGCCTGGCCGGTAAGACGATCGGAGGCTACCTGAAAGACCTCCGGCTGGTTGCCACCCCGAAGACACAGGCCTACAAATCCGTGGGCAGCTTCATCGCCATAGGACAGGTCTTCCCGAACAAATGGGACTGGTACCAGTTCCTGTACATCCTGGCCCTGCTTTCGATCATGCTCGGAGTGATGAACCTGCTCCCGATTCCGGGACTGGACGGAGGGCACATAGTCTTCACCTTGTACGAGATGATTACGGGCAAGAAACCCTCGGACGGATTCCTCATGGTCGCCCAGCTGATAGGGATGGCTTTCCTGCTGCTGTTGATGTTCCTTGCTTTCGGGAATGACATACGACGCTTCCTGTGATTAGACTATTTAATTCAACTCATTGATTATCAATATGATTCATATGCGCTTAATGAGACTTTCCGCATTGGATCAAGATATATTTCACGTAACTTTGCATTGTTGTTTTAATTGATCTCTGCTCTCATGAAAAGAATCCTGACGCTTCTTTCACTGGCAGTCCTCGCGACGCTCACTTCCTGCAAGGGGACCAAGGCCCTGCTGCCGAACGTGAGCGGGAAAGCGGGCGAAGTCCTTGTCGTGCTGGACAAGTCGAACTGGGAGGGGGCACTCGGAGAGGATGTCCGTTCCGTCATGGCCGCCGACTGTCCGATGCTTCCGCAGCCTGAGCCCCTCTATTCCCTGATCAACGTACTGCCTTCCGGATTCACGGACCTCTTCAAGGTGCACAGGAACATACTCCTGTTCCAGATCGATCCGCAGAACACGGAAGAGGGCGTCAGCGTCAGGAAGGATGTCTGGTCGGAACCGCAGCTCATAGTTGCGGTTTCCGCCTGGACAGCTGAGACCGCCGACAGCCTTTTCAAGGCCAACTCGGAGATGATAGTTTCCGCATTTGAGCAGATTGAGCGCAACCGCGTCATCCAGAACACCTTCCAGTTCGAAAAACCCGAGCTCTACAAGCAGGTCTGCGAAGTGTTCGGCGGTTCACCCCACTTCCCCACCGGTTACTTCCTCAAGAAGAAAACCGACGATTTCGTCTGGATCTCAGAAGAGAGGCAGTACACCCAGCAGGCGGTCATAATCTACAAGTATCCGGCCCTCCAGACCGACAACTTCACCCTGAAGAACATAATCGAAAAACGGAACGAGATCCTCAAGGCCAACATTCCGGGGATGTTCGACAATACCTATATGACAACGGGTACCTTCTACACTCCCATCACCAAGTACATAAAGTTCCAGGACAGGGAGTTTGCCGAGACAAGGGGCCTGTGGGAGGTTTACAACGACTATATGGGAGGTCCGTTCGTCTCGCACTCATTCTACAGCCCTGACGGGAAGGAGATTATAGTTGCTGAAGCCTTCGTCTATGCCCCCCGTTTCGAGAAGCGCCAGTACATGCGGCAGACCGAAAGCCTGCTCTGGTCATGGGAATGGGCCGGGTCTTCTTCGAAATAAGACGAAAATCATGAAGAAAATCGGCAGAAATATTTTGCCGGGTTGAAAATAATAGTTACCTTTGCAGTCCTAATTGCCGAAAAGGACAGTTTAGGCCAACGCGGTGGGTTCGTATAACGGTTAGTACTCGGGATTTTCATTCCCGCAATAGGAGTTCGATTCTCCTACCCACTACCAAAATATTA
>CADCQP010000130.1 GCA_902803535.1 uncultured Bacteroidia bacterium
GCGCAGCCGAATGACGTGAAGTCGCCCTGCCATACGGTCCTGGGATCGTTGAGGGGGAAATGGAGGTGTCCGTGGAAGGTTACGGCCTGCGGATACTTGGCCAGGATCTGGTCAAGGGCGTGCGTAGCCCAGTAATGTCCCAGGCTGGAATACCAGGGATATTCATCCGTCTCACCGAGCATACTGCCGTAAATGGTACCCGCAACCATGGGATGGGTGAGCACTATGACATATTTCTCCGGATCCTCCCTGGTCAGGGCCTCCATCTGCTTGTCGAACCATTCCAGCACGGACGCAGGATAGGTGATGGGATTGGTGTTGTTCGGAGTCAGGCAGAGGATGTGGTAACCGGCCAGCATGCAGTGACGCGCCTCATAGGTGTTGCGCATGTTCTGGTCGAGGTCCGTCTTGAAATAATTGGAGCCCAGCACGTTGTTGAAAGACTTGTTCTGGGAGACAGTAAGTTCGGTCCACGAGTATGTCGGATTCATGTCATGGTTGCCGACTGTGAAGACCATCGGCACCTTGGCAGGATCGAAGACCTGCTCGTAGAGCTGCTTGAAGGCCTGGGCCTGGAGGTTCTGGGCATTGTTTATCAGGTCGCCCACTATCATGACTCCGTCAATCCCGTCCTTGTCGCTCTCGGCTGCCTTGGCTTTCAGCTGCTCAAGGGCTGAACGGAATTTCTGTCCGGGGACTGTGTTCACACCATCGACGTGGGTGTCGCTGATGGCTGCGATTGACGCCACGATGCGGCTTTCGTCAAAGCCGGGCACAGGTTTCACGGGCTCTCCTATGTCACCGGCCTCGATGAGTTCGGCTTTGCCAACCGTAAGGGGAGCGCGGGAAATGAGCTTGCCTATCACGTTCCCGTCAGCATCATATGCCGTGAGGGTGTAGCCGCGGGAGAATTCCAGTCCGGGATAAAGTCCTATATAATAGGTCCCGGCCCCTGAAGTGGTAAAGCAACGGATGCTGGGAGTCTGGTCGAAATCAGGAGCGGGATTGTCCGTGATTTCCATGGCCCCGAACGACACGAACACGTTCTTGTTGATTACCTCTGCAGTGTTCCCGGCAAGCGTGACATAATGGGTTGCAGGGTCCTTTACCTCGAAAGACATCAGTGAGAAGATGTTCTTCATGGTGAAGGTGGTATTGTCGGGTGTGCATTTCCCGATAGTGACCGAAGGCACGGCATCCCGGCTGCGGTCCATGTTGTCTGAAGACCAGTATCTCTTGAGCTTGAATCCCTTGACTCCGCTGTTGTCCAGCATGGCATAGTAGCTCTCGGCTCCAGAGAGGAGTTTCCCGGTCGAAGAGAAGGTAGCGGTCTTCCCGTCCGGGGACACCGATTCCGCCTCCATCTTCTCCTTGGACGTGAAATTCCCCTTGACGCTGTAAACCTGGATCCTGTCTCCGGCGCTCCAGGTCGTCTTGAATCCGGCCGGGGCGTCAGGAAGGGTCACGTTGAAAGTAACCACCTCATTGACCTCTTCCTTGTCAGACGGCTTGGAGGATTCTTTCTCCTCCTTGGCATTGCAGGACAGGAGCCCGACGGCAAGGGCTGCAAATATTATCGATAATGACATCCTGTTGTGTTTCATTTGTCAAAGATGTTTCGGTAAACTAATCGGCATCGGCTTCAACGTATCCCCAGACTTCCAGTTCCCACAGGTCCAGATTGCCGCTGGTTCCCCTGGAATTCGGGAATACGACTGACATGTACCGCCCGGAAGAGGGGGTGCATGAACGGATACTGGGATTCTCGCTGAGGTAAAGCTCGGAGAACAAGGTGAAATCACCGAACTGTGAAATGAATGACGAACCGGCATCAGGGTCATATGGTTTGTCGCCCAAATAGACGTAAACCTCGCGTGTGTAGCGTTTGTTCCTGTCCGGAGAGCGCCAGAACCGCAGCTCAGTTACGGTCGGTTCGTGCCCCTTCTCGCAGTGGGTGTCTATTGAGAGTATTTTCGGGAACACTTTCACCAGCGATTCATCGGTAGATGCATGCCAGCGTCCGGTTTCGGAGTCTGTGATCCCGTCAAA
>CADCQP010000131.1 GCA_902803535.1 uncultured Bacteroidia bacterium
TAATATAAATTGTGTAACAGAACCGGCCGAGTTGCTTTCAGGCCCGTAAGCAGATGCAAATTTACGGAAAAAACGCGTCAATACAAATCAGAAATTGAGTGCCGTTCCGAATGATACCGCCAGATGCACTTCGTCGTTTGCGTGCATGGTTTCAGCCGGCACGATCGCTCCTGAATGTTCGTCAAAGAATCCCGGATGCGTCAGGGTCATCCTGCAAGCGGCCAGGATATCCAGCGAGACTGACCTGTACAGGTTCAGCCGGAGGCCGCCTCCTGTCCTTGCAGTCATTCCGGTCTTCAGGTCTTCGTAAAACACGGGACCCGCCTCGGCATATGCCAGGAACCTGTGACCTGCCTTTTCGTTTGTCAGGCCTGTCAGCCTCATCTTGAGCGGGAAGCTGTTCCGGGCGTTTTTCTCACGTGAGACTCCCCCTCTTATTGAAACGTTTAAATTATCCACTATGTCATATCCCACGCCACTCTCAAGGAACCAATTGGAATAGAACCCTTTAGACTTTCCGGTTACGTCAACCGGCCCGGTCGGGGATATGTAATTGTAGTGGTAATTCCCATATATATCATAGTAGAAGCCCCATTCAAATGCGAAAGTAACCTTCCTGTTATCTCCGGCGTAGCTGTTTCCCCGTGGGCGTTCACTGAAGTTGTACATGAACCTCAGTTCGGGATAATATGAATGGATAAGTCCTTCCTTGTAAAGGGAAAGTATGGTCCCGTCATTTTCCTTTGAGGCGTGAAGTCCGAGGTCGGCGGAAAAGCCAAGGCTGACTGCCAGGGGATTGGCAAGTGAGACCCTGACACCGACGTCTGCGCACAGGGCTCCCATCACTCCCCTGTCCTTTTCTATATCATAGACGTAACCCATTGAAATCCCCGGGCCGGCATATACCGTCAGGCTGTTCTGGGGCCCGGTTGCAGTGAAGATCGTGAAATTATGGATGAATGAGCCTTTGATGCCTATATCAGAATCCCCTTCCCCGAAAAAATCCCGGGCGTCAAGCCATATGCCTGCCGATGAGAAGTCCCCTTCTCCCCTGAAGGAGAAATCGGCAGCCAGACCCATTCCCTTCGGGGAGTTGAAAGTCCCTCCGGTAAAAAACTGGGCCTGGCAAAACGCCTCTTGGAAGAGGGCCCCTACAAGTACACACAGCAGTTTAAAGGTCTGTTTCATCAGGGATCAGGTTCAGGTGCCGCTTCTTGCAAATCTAAGCAATAAAACGTATCTTTGAAAGTCTGAAAAACAAAAAAAGCAGTAAAATGGGAGTTACAGTCAGGCGCGTACAAACAAGGAATGAGCTGAAAGAATTCGTTGAATTCCCGAACAGACTCTACAAGGGCAACAAATGTTTTGTGCCAAAGATGTTTTCCGATGAGATGAAGACACTGGACCCGAAGAAGAATCCGGCGTTCGAATTCTGTGAAGCTGCCTGCTTCCTGGCCTGCGATGACGAGGGTAAGACAGTCGGAAGGGTTGCTGCCATAGTGAACAAAAAGGCCAATGAGATCTGGAGTCATGCCGAGGTACGTTTCGGCTGGATTGACTTCATAGATGACCCGGCAGTGTCCGCCGCCCTTATCGACAAGGTCGTGGAATTCGGAAAGCAGCGCGGCATGACACGGATTTCCGGCCCCCTCGGATTTACCGATTTCGACCCGGAGGGCATGCTCGTAGAGGGGTTCGACCAGCTTTGTACGATGGTCCTGATCTATAACTATCCTTATTATCCCAGGCATATGGAAGCTATGGGGTTCACTAAGGAAGTGGACTGGCTGGAGTACAAGATCTACCTGCCGGAGAAAGTGCCCGACAAGATATCCCGCATCGCCAGGATAATCGAAAAACGCGGTGAATACCATCTGCTCAAGGTTACCAGGGACATGATCCGCCAGGAGAATTACGGGCAGAAGATATTCAAGCTCATCAATGACGCATATTCCGGGCTTTACAATTTCACGCCCCTTACCCCAAAGATGATTGACGGCTACGTTGACCAGTACCTGGGCGTGGTCAACCTGGATTATGTCAGTCTCGTAGTTGACAATGACGGAGAGCTGGCAGCCGTGGGAATCACCATCCCATCCATAGTCAACGCCCTTCAGTCATGCGGCGGTAAACTCCTTCCTTTCGGCTGGTCAAAAATCCTGAAATCAATGTACGGAAAACATGAGGAAAGGATAGAGATGATGCTGATCGGGGTGCGTCCTGAAGATGCGAACAAAGGGCTTATATCGCTTATTTTTGACGACCTTCTGCGCCGTTACATAAAGAAAGGCTTCAAGTGGGCGGAGACTAATGCCGAATTGGAGTCCAACAAGGCGATGTCTTCGATCTGGGGCATGTTCGATTATGACCAGACGAAGCGCCGCAGGATCTACACCAGAGAGATTTGATATGCTGCCTCCCCTGCCAGAACGGATGCGTCCTCACTCACTTGAGGAGTATGTCGGCCAGAAGCACCTGGTCGGCGAGGGCTGCGTGCTGCGCAACATGATTTCGAGCGGGAACCTGTCTTCTTTCATATTGTGGGGCCCGCCCGGAGTCGGAAAGACTACCCTCGCCCACATCATCACCGATTCCATGAACAGGGAATTCTACACCCTGTCGGCCGTAAGTGCCGGAGTCAAGGATGTGAGGGATGTTATTACCAAGGCCAGGAACAATTCCCTGTTTTCACAGGCTGCTCCTCCGGTGCTGTTCATAGATGAGATCCACCGTTTCAGCAAGTCCCAGCAGGATGCCCTTCTGGGAGCCGTAGAGGACGGGACCATAGTCCTTATCGGCGCTACTACAGAGAACCCCTCTTTCGAGGTCATCTCTCCCCTTCTGTCCCGTTGCCAGGTCTTTGTCCTGAAGTCGCTGGATGTGTCTGACATGCAGAAGATCCTTGATAACGCGCTGCATAATGATGAACTGCTCAGGGAGAAAAAGATCGAGGTGCGGGAAACCGAGGCACTTTTCCGCGCCGGAGGAGGAGACGCCCGAAAACTCCTCAACGCCCTTGAGATAGTAGTTGACTCATATGCCGGAAAAGAGCCGGTAATAATTGATAATAAGACAGTTACATCGACTCTTCAGGAGAGCATGGCCCGTTATGACAAAGGCGGCGAAATGCATTATGACATCATATCCGCCTTCATCAAGAGCGTGCGTGGTTCGGATCCTAATGCGGCCCTGTTCTATCTGGCGCGTATGCTTGATGCCGGAGAGGATCCCCTCTTCATCGCACGCCGGCTGTGCCTGTCCGCTACGGAAGACGTAGGACTGGCAAATCCCAATGCGATGCTGCTTGCTAATGCCTGCTTCCAGATTGTGCACGAGATCGGAATGCCGGAAGCCAGGATCCCGCTTGCGGAGTGTACTGTCTATCTGGCTTCTTCACGCAAGAGCAATGCATCATATATGGCTCTTGAACGCGCTTTCCAAGCTGTCAGGGAGCACCCCGATGCACAGGTCCCCATGTACCTTCGCAATGCTCCGACCAAGCTGATGGAGGAACTGGGCTATTCCGACGGGTACAAGTACGCCCATGACTACAAGGGAAATTTCGTAGATCTCGAGTTCATGCCTTCCCCTCTTGAAGGCACGGTTTTCTATGAGCCGGGAGACAACCGCCACGAAGATGCCTTGAAGGCCTATCTGCAGTGGTGCTGGCCGAAATATTATTCCAAATAACATTCTTTGCTTATTCCAAAAAAAGTGTTTTTTCTGGAACGATTTCCAGGAATAATACATATATTTGGATATTATAACCAATAACCACAATTGTTTAACCCGTTATGTTTCTCAAGAAGATTAGCCTTACGGTTCTGGCACTGCTCGCTGTGACGGCAGCTCTTGCCCAGACTAGGACTGTAAAGGGTGTTGTTTATGAGGAAGAAACCGGTGAGGCGATGGCAGGAGCCACTGTTTCGGTTGCCGGCTCCACGCGTGGAGTCATGACCGACCTCGACGGCTCTTTCCAGCTGACAGACGTGAAACCTACGGACAGGCTTCGTTTCGAGATGCTGGGAAAAGAACCGCAGGAAGTGACTGTCGGCGACATGGTCAACTTCATCATCAAGCTGAAGAACCAGCCCAATGAGCTTAACGAAGTGACAATCGTCGCATTCGGAAAGCAACGCAAGGAGAGCACCGTCGCTTCTATCACCTCCGTGAACATCGAGAACCTGAAGGTCCCTTCCAGCAACCTTACTACAGCCCTTGCAGGTAATGTGGCCGGAGTCATCGCCTATCAGAGATCCGGTGAGCCAGGACAGGACAATGCCGATTTCTTCGTCAGGGGTATCACGACTTTCGGTGCGAACACCAGTCCCCTCATCCTCATCGACAACATCGAGCTTACCTCGACCGACCTGGCCAGGCTCCAGCCCGATGACATCGAGAGTTTTTCGATCATGAAGGACGCGACCGCGACTGCCCTGTACGGAGCACGCGGGGCGAACGGTGTCATATTCGTGACCACGAAGCGTGGAAAAGAGGGCCCGGCGAAGATATCCGCCAGGCTTGAAACCTCGATCTCCACCCCGACCGACGTCGTTGAACTTGCCGACCCCATCACATACATGAAGGCATATAACGAAGCCATCTCAACGCGTGACCCGCTTGGAGAACTTATGTACGGTTTCGACAAGATCGAGAACACCGGTAAGCCCGGGATGAGTCCCTACATCTATCCGATGAACGACTGGTACAAGATGGTCTTCAAGGATGTCGCAACTTCTTACAGGGCAAATGCTTCCGTAAGGGGTGGCGGTAAGGTGGCCACTTATTACGTTTCCGGGGCCTACAACCAGGACACCGGTATCCTGAACGTGGACAAGCGCAACAGCTTCAACAGCAACATCGACCAGAAGACCTACTCTCTGCGCTCCAATGTGGATATGAACATCACCCCGACCACCAAGCTCGCAGTCAGGCTGACCGGAAACTTCACCGATTACCGCGGTCCGCTCCAGGGAGGTTCACAGGTTTATCGGGATGTCGTGCATTCCGATCCGGTCCTTTTCCCTGCATATTACCCCCTGGATGACGAGCATGTAGGCATCAGCCACATCCTGTTCGGTAATTATGATGACGGAAGTTACAACAACCCATACGCCAACCTGGTCAGGGGTTACCGCGATTACCAGCGCTCCCAGATGATTGCCGCCCTGGAACTCAACCAGGACCTTGACTTCATTACAAAGGGACTGCATTTCATGACCCTGTTCAACCTTACCCGCCTTTCGGACTTCTCGGTTGTCAGGTCATTCTCTCCGTTCTGGTACGCCCTGGACAGCTACGACTCCTATACCGGTGAGTACCACATCACGAGGATCAACGACAACGGTACAGATTACCTGACATATGGCGAGGGTGCCAAGAACGTCCAGAACACCCTCTATTCCGAGACGAGGCTGAATTACGCCAGGGATTTCGGCAGGCATGAAGTCACCGGACTCCTCGTCCTCACGGCCAACGAGAGAAGGGTTGCGAATGCCGGAACCCTCCAGCTCTCCCTCCCCTCCCGCAATGCCGGTCTTTCAGGACGTTTCACGTATGGCTGGGACAAGCGCTTCTTCACTGAGTTCAATTTCGGATACAACGGATCCGAAAGGTTCTACAAGACCCATCGCTGGGGTTTCTTCCCTTCTGCTGGAGCAGCCTGGGTCGTTTCCAACGAGAAATGGTTCGAGCACGCGAAGAAAACGATATCCAACCTTAAACTGCGCGCTTCTTACGGCCTTGTGGGAAATGACCAGATCGGAAGCAGCACCGACCGATTCTTCTACCTTTCCGAGATGAACATGACCGACTCCGGCCTGGCCGCTTATTTCGGAGAGAACAGGGGTGTAGGTTATGCCGGTGTCAATGTCAGGAGGTATGCCAACGAGGCGATTACCTGGGAGACTGCCTACAAGACAAACTTCGCGGCTGAGATCGGACTATTCAACAAGGTGAACATCATCGCAGAATACTTTACCGAGAACAGGAAGAATATCTTCATGCAGAGGGCCGACATCCCCGAGACCATGGGTCTCCAGGCTGCCATCGCAGCCAACATCGGCGAGTCCACTGCACACGGCATTGACATCCAGGCTGAATACCAGCAGGTCTGGAACAAGGACCTTTGGACATCGGCCAGGGCCAATTTCACCTGGTCCACGGGCAAGTACAAGGTTTACGAAGAGCCTGATTATGCAGAGGATTACCGCCAGCATGCGGGACAGGCCCTTAACCAGAGGTGGGGTTACATCGCGGAGCGTCTCTTCATCGATGACGAGGACGCAGCAAACAGTCCTTCCCAGCAGTCTTTCGGAAGCCAGTACGGCGGAGGTGACATCAAGTACACCGACGTGAACAAGGACGGAGTCATTACAGCCGCCGACATGGTTCCGATCGGTTATCCTACTTCCCCGGAGATCATTTACGGATTCGGCGCCTCAGTGGGCTACAAGGGATTCGATTTCTCCGTGTTCTTCCAGGGACTCGGCCGCGAGTCGTTCTGGATTGACGTATCTTCCAACGGTACCGCGCCGTTTGTGAAGAACACCCAGCTTCTGAAGGCCTATTCCGACAGCCACTGGAGCGAGGATAACCGTGACATATACGCCCTTTATCCCCGCTACAGCGCCTACCTGAACAATAACAACATCGCTTCGAGTACCTGGTGGATGCGCAACGGCGCTTTCCTGCGTCTCAAGCAGCTTGAGTTCGGCTACACCCTGCCCTCGAAGCTCATGCGCAAGATCAAGGTCGGAAGCATGAGAGTCTATTTCCAGGGGAACAACCTTTTCTGCTGGAGCCGCTTCAAGCTCTGGGATCCGGAGCTTGCCGGAGAGGGCTTGAACTATCCTATCCAGAAGACCTTCAATTTCGGCGTGAATGTTACACTTGACACCAGATAAAAGATGACTGCAATGAAAAGACATATCAGAAATACAGTAGCTGTTGCGGTACTGTTCTGCACCTGTTTCGGGGTCATCGACTGCAATAAGTACCTGGATGTCGTCCCTGATGACGGACTGCCTTCGATCGAGACGGCTTTCAACCTGAGGAACTCGGCGATACGATACCTTGCTACATGTTACTCCTACATGACCAGCGAAGGGAATACCGGAGGAGATCACGCAATGATGACCGGAGATGAAATGTGGGATATGGTGGGGCGCATCGTCACTAATAGATATGACCGTGTACCCCAGTCCCTTTTCAACATCGCACGCGGATTCCAGAGTGCGGCCAATGTGTATGGAAATGACTGGGCTTCAATGTACCAGGGTATCCGCTGCTGCGACATCCTCCTGGACCATATCGATTCTGTCCCCGACATGAGTGCCGATGAGAAAGAGCAGTGGAAGGCGGAAGCCACCTTCCTTAAAGCATATTATCACTTCAACCTGATCCGCAAATGGGGTCCCGTCCCCCTGATCCGCGAGAGCCTTCCCATCGACTCCGAGGTTGAGGACGTACGCGTTTATCGTGACAACATCGACGATTGCTTCGACTACGTCCTGGATCTTCTGGAGGAAGCAGAACCCTACCTGCCCCTTGTGAATGCCACCCCGGACGAGTATGGCCGCATCACCAAGACCGCATGCGCCGGACTGAGGGCAAGGGTTGCGGTCTATGCCGCCAGTCCCCTTTTCAACGGTAATGAAGAGGAGGCGTCACTGGTTGACTCCCGCGGCCAGAGACTCTTCCCCGCAAAGACCGAGGCTGAAAAACAAGCCCGTTGGGAAGATGCCCTTGAGGCATGCGAGGACGCTTTGGACATTTGCGAGGAGGCCAACCTCAAACTCTATGAGATGAGCAACGTGGAGTCAATGTACCGCATGTGCGATACGTTGAAACGGACCCTGACCATCCGCAATGCTTTCTGCGAAAGGTGGAACAGTGAGCTGGTCTGGGGAAACACCCAGACGAGTTACGGACTGTTTGCCCGCATATGCATGCCAATCATGGCTTCACCGGACGGAGTGAATCCTTATACTGATGCTCTAGGAGGTTACAAGATCATCGGCGTGCCGCTGAAGATTGCTGAGCAGTTCTACACGAGTAACGGCCTGCCGATCGAAATGGATGCCGAATTTGCCGGAAAGGACCAGTTCGCCCTCCGTACAGGTGACGACAAGAATGCCTATTACATCGAGAAAGGCTATACTACTATCCAGCTGAACTTCGACAGGGAACCCCGTTTCTATGCTTCCCTCGGTTTTGACGGAGGCAAATGGCTGGGGCAGCTGGGCAATTACAACGACCTTTCCCCTGATGATGTCCATCACCTTGAATGCAGGATTGGCAAGGCCCAGGGCAAGACCGGAGGTGAGACCGGCCCCCTGACAGGCTATTTTCCCAAGAAACTATTCCCATTCAGGTGTACCTGGACTGCCAATACCACTTTCTCCGGGTACTGGTTCCCCTGGCCTATGATGAGGCTGACCGACCTGTACCTCCTCTATGCCGAGTGCATCAACGAGGTGGAAGGACCGAACGGACCTTATAGCGAGGAACTCTTCCAGTACATCAACGCCATCCGGGAGCGTGCCGGCATCCCCGATGTCAAGACCTCATGGGATGAGTACAGTACCCGACCCGGCTATTACAACACACAAGCCGGCATGCGTGATATCATCCATCGCGAACGGCTGAACGAGCTGGCTTTCGAGAGCCAGAGGTTCTGGGACCTCAGGCGCTGGAAGGAAGTCTCCGCCGAGTACCAGAAAGGCATCTACGGGTTCAATGTAACCGCATCCGCCCCTGCGGATTACTACAAGAAGACCTACATCGCCGACCAGAATTTCGGTCTCAAGGACTATTTCTGGCCGATCTACACTCCGTATATAGAACGTAACCCCAACCTCGTCCAGAACATCGGATGGTAAAGACATATGCCATGAAAAAGAGATTTGGAATAACATTGATACTGGTCGCTGCGGCTGTTTTCTTCGGCGTGTCATCCTGTGATGACGGCGCGAATGAGTTCGGGCGCATTGACCAGAAAGACAGCAGCATACCTGTCCCCGCTCCGGTGCGTGTAACAGAAGTCCACGGCATCAGCGGCGGTGCAGTAATCAAGGTAGAGATCCCTGATGATGACAACATCAAAGGGGTCATCGCCAGGTACAACCGCGGCGGGAAAGTGGTCACTACCAAGATTTCCCGTTACGTTGACAGCCTCGTGCTCGTCGGCTTTGCCGACACAGGTGAACACACTGCAGAGGTTGCTTCGTTCAATGTGAACGAGGTTACCTCGAGCCCGGCTACGGTGAAGTTCACTCCTCTCGAACCTGCTATCAGGCTGGCCAAACCGACTTTGATCCAGGCCTTCGGCGGAGTCAAGATCCGCATTACCGGCAACACCCCGAAGGCAGACCTTACCATTTGCCTGCTCCGCGACAAAGACCTTGGCGACAAGGACAAGGATGTGTCGTCAATGAAGTGGGAAGAGGTGACCACCCTCTTCACCGCGGCGGAGACCATCACTCTTGCAAGGCGCGGCCTGGATCCCGTGGAGGCTATTTACGGCGTGTACCTTCGTGACAGGTGGGGCAATGTCTCGGATACTGTCTCGGCAGTTATTACACCACTTGAAGAGGTTATGCTGGACAAGAGCAAGTTCTACAATGCCGCAGTGCCGGATGACAACTGCAAGGGAATCAGCACCTATCCTATCACCCGGCTGTGGGATGGATCCGGTTCCAGTGCATATGATGCATCATATGGCTACCACTTCTTTGCAAGTACCGACGGTCCGATCCCCGGTTGGCTTACGATCGACCTCGGAGTGAAGGCCCGCCTGAGCCGCATTGCGACCCTCCCCCGTATCGATTACCTGATCTGGAGCGGGGCCCATCCCAGGGAGTTCGAGTTCTGGGGCAGCATGAACCCCTCCGGTGAATATGTCGAAGGAAACGAGCATGGATTCGATGACAGTTGGTTCTGCCTCGGCAAGTTCGAGCAGTTCAAGCCTTCAGGCTATGAGGCGGACGGGAGCGTGGGAACCGTAACCCCGGATGATGCCCAGTACTTCAATGCCGGAAACGACTTCGAACTGGACAATGAACAGTATCCCCATGCATATGACGAGCTCCGTTACCTGAGGATCGTTTTCGCCAATACATTCTCTACATATGACCTCGGCCTTACGACGGGCTCCGTCCAGTTCGGTGAGGTGACTCCTTACGGTCAGGTCCAGGAAGTTTACAGATAATGACAGCGGATATGAAGACAATCAAGAATATACTGATTCCGGTTATCGTCCTGTCAGCGCTCCTTTCCTGCGACCGCCAGGATGACATCTACAAGGAATATGTCAAGACCGGGGGCTTTATCTATCCTGCCAAGGCCCAGAATGTCACCGCCGTCAGCGGTTTCAAGCGGGTCATCCTGACCTGGGATGCCCCCGGCGACCCCTCGGTAACCCGAGCCAGGATCTACTGGGACAACTATGCGGACTCATTGGAGTACGCCTATCCGGGAGGCTCGGACAAGACCGTAAGTGTCACTGTTGAAAATCTTTCCGACAGGACGTACACTTTCGACATTGTGAATTTCGACGCCAAGGGCAACAAGTCCATCCCGTCGGAACTATCAGCGACTCCCTATGGAGACAACTGGCTCCAGACCCACATAGAAAGGTCTGTCGTCAACATGACAGTGTCAGAGGACGGCGAGAAGGTCCATGTGTTGATGACTTCCTCTTCTACCGACATGGTGGCTACCCGGTTCCGCATCCGCGGGACCTCCGGGGAGTGGGAGGAAATCCACCCCTACCTCAAGCCGGATGAGACCGAACTGGACATCCCCCTGAAGATGAGGGGGAAGAAATTCCAGTACCAGTCGGCCTTCCTGCCGTCGAACAGCCTGGACACCGCATGGCTTGCGTGGTCCTCCTCCCCCACCGCAATACCAGGACTGCTGGATACCAGCGGCTGGACCGTCACTGTGACGGAGGGGCAGGTGCTTGAAGGATGCGAACCTTACAAGATTTTTGACGGGATCACAGACTCCGAAACCGGACGCTGGCATGCATCTACCGATGAATCGCTGGTGAAAGTGTTCCCGAAAATACTCTCA
>CADCQP010000132.1 GCA_902803535.1 uncultured Bacteroidia bacterium
ATATATCCATACTCATGACGGTGCCGATATGTTGTTCAAGATTCAGGACTCAAATACACTTGTGGGAGAGAGTCTCTTCAACGAAAGTACTTATAGAAAGATAAAAACACCATCCAATAAACAAGACTCGGAACGGTAGATTCTTTTTGGCCAGTTTTTCGCCTTGCACTATTTTTGGTGCGATTTTTACAAAAAACCGCACTACTTTCAGTGCAAAGTATAATATTTGCAAAAATACGCACAACCTTTCGCTCATTATGCGTAAAAGTTGTGCGTAAATTTGTAACTAACTGATTATCAGTGTAGTATGTGGTACTGGGAAGAAGACGTCGTCCAGGGCGGAGAAAGCGATACTAGAACTTGAAGATGTAGGATATCCCGATCCCGATATTGAGGTCCCGCTCGAAGGTCAGGGATTTCAGCTTTGTGCCTTCTGCATTGGTGTCGATGTTTTTCTCATAGCAGTAGTCGGTCAGGAGGAAGAAGTCCAGTTCATGCTGCCGGTTTATCTTGTACTCGGTTCCGATGGCTCCGCGGAAACGGTTGAAATACGTGTCGTTATAGCCGGTGAACGAATAGTCGGAGTACGAAAGGGTGGACTCATTCCATGTCGCCGAGCATGAAGGATCGTTGAATCTTGTCCTCAGTTCGACATATGCATATGGCGTGAATGACGTCGAGGCTTTGTATGAAGCCTTGACGCGGCTCTTGAGTTCGAGCGCGTTCGGGACCTTTTGGAAGCGGTTGTTTACATCCATATGTGTAAGCTGCAGGCGTTCCTTAAGGGAGAAGTGCCAGTTTCCTGTCCTGTAACTGAAGGTCATGTCTCCGTAGAGGCGGTGTCTGGGTTTCCATATGTCGGAGGAGTACTTCTTGCTTATGAAAGTGTAGCCTGCTCCCAGTTCTACGAAATCCTTGGCCTGTGTGAGTGTGTCGATAGAACCTGTCTGGTCTTTGTCCAGGGTGTAGAACACCTTGATGAACGCTGCATCCCTCAGGAAATCGACATGACCGATCTCAAGGTTCTCAACCTTTAATCCGATCCGGTTTTCAAGGTCGGCGATCAGTTCCTGTCTCCTCTGTGGAACAATGAGTTCAATCCTGTCGTAGAGGACCAGTTTGGTTGAAGTGTGGCGCAACAGCCTTTCGCTTTCCAGAACCCATATAAGGCATACGACAAGCGTATTGGCAAGTACGGTGACCATTAATGTGCCCGCGGAGAGTTCATAGTGTGCAAAGGAACTGTGAAACGCCCTATCGCCTCTGATTTAAAACGGAATTGGCGGCAGTCGCAGACTTTCTGCCCAGGAATTCCCGCGGGGTGATACCGTTTATCTTCTTGAAGATGCGGTTGAAGTGGTGGACATATTCAAATCCGAGCATATGCGCGGTCTCGCTGACATTGTAGCCCTGCATGAGCAGGCTTTTCCCTTTTTCGACTACGAAAGAATGGATGTATCCGATGGCGGTCCCTCCCGTGGCCTTGTGGATCATGTCGCCCAGATAGCGGGGAGAGTAGGCCAGTTTCGATGCGCAGTACGTGACGGAGGGGAGGCCCAGGTCAAGTTGCAGGTTGTCTGAGAAGTAATTGGTCAGCAGCTGGTGGAAGCGTTTGAGCATGTCGGATGAATCCCGGTCTTCCAGTGATATCTGCCTGAGGTAAATCCGGTTGCAATATTCGAGGATCAGCTGGATGTAGCCCAGGAGGAGGGCCCTCAAGGCGGGGGAGTCTTCGTTCTCCTGCAGTTCGTGGCGCATCTGTACAAGGAGCTGGGTTATTCGTCCCCATTCCGATGTGTCCGTCCGGAGGGAATCGGAAAAGAAGTAGGAGAAGAAACGGTACTCCTGTATCTTCTTGTCCCAGTCCGTCCCCTTGAACAGCTCCGGCGACCACAGGAGCACCCAGCCGCTCAGGGATAGAAGTTCTCCGTTGTCCTCAGCCCCTCCGATCTGGCCCGGGGCTACCGCAATGATCGACGCATCGCTGGCATCGAAGATTTTCATGCCATAGGACAGGTTCTTCGGGAACGACTTCTGGATGAACAGGCCATATACGCCGTAGTTGTTCAGGCTGCTCCTGAAATGCTTCAGCTCGTCATAATGTATGATGCTTACCAGCGGATGAAGCAGGGGAGCATTCACATATGAAGCATATACATTGGGGTCGGTGACCTGCAATACTTGTTTCATCGTGCGTTTTTGGCTATAAATCATGTAAATATACTCAAATTCTGCGATATTGGTTAAAAATGAGCGATTATCTGTTAAAATATTACCGCTAAACCGGGTATTTTTGCAAAAACAATAGACATGAAGCTATTTGGCCCACTTATACTCGCATCCGTCATGCTGGCAGGCTGCAAAACAAAGACAACAGATATGAATACGCTCAACCTTACGCAGGAATGGGACAAGACGTTCCCGAAATCCGAACTCGTCAATCATTGCAAGGTTACTTTCCACAATCGTTACGGGATTGAACTGGCCGCGGACATGTACGTCCCGAAGGAGACTTCTGCATTCGTCAAACTTCCCGCCATTGCCGTCAGCGGCCCATTCGGCGCCGTCAAGGAGCAGAGCAGCGGTCTCTATGCCCAGCATATGGCCGAGCGCGGTTTCGTCGCGGTAGCTTTCGATCCGTCCTTTACGGGCGAATCCGGCGGCGAGCCCCGTCGCATGGCCTCTCCCGACATCAACACGGAGGATTTCCTCGCCGCAGTGGATTTCCTTTCCAACTGCGACCTCGTGGATCCGGAGCGCATCGGAATCATAGGCATATGCGGATTCGGGGGCATGGCAGTGAACGCTGCGGCAATCGATCCCCGCATCAAGGCTACCGTGGCTTCGACCATGTATGACATGAGCAAGGTGAATGTGGAAGGTTATTTTGCGAGCGAAGACACTCCTGTGCAGAGGATGGAGAAGCGCAAGGCTCTCGCGGCCCAGCGTACTGCCGATTATGCCAGTGGTACATATGCCCGTGCCGGCGGTGTCGTAGATCCTCTTCCTGAGGACGCTCCATGGTTCGTAAAGGACTATCATGCTTACTACAAGACTCCTCGCGGTTATCATGAGCGCAGCGGCAACTCTAACGACGGCTGGAATGTCATCGGATGCCAGAGTTTCCTGAACCAGCCTCTCCTTGCATGGGCGCATGAAATCGAGAATCCCGTGCTTCTCATCCATGGCGAGAGGGCCCATAGCCGCTATTTCAGCGAATATGCTTTCGAGAAGATGACCGGAAGGCATGTGGAAGGGGTAAGCGCCAAGGAAGGCAACAAGGAACTGATGATCATTCCCGGGGCTTCCCATGTTGACCTCTACGATGATGTCGCCGGAGTGATCCCTTACGACAAGATTGAGAAGTTCTTCAACGAGAACCTGAAATAAGATGAAAACATTCCTCAATATCCTGACCGGGCTGGGCGCAGCTCTCCTGCTCCTTGCACTGCTGTCCTGCACCAAGTCCCCGCAGCCGTCCTCTCCTTCGAAACCTGCCCAGGAAAAGCAGGAGGGAAAAACGGAAGAAAAAGAGGATGAAAAAGATACGGAGGAAAAAACTGGTACGGAGGAAAAAGAGATGCCGGGACAGATCAAGATTACCATTTCCGGGACTACGCTTCCCATCGTCATAGAGAACAATGTCGCCACCAAAGCGCTTGTGGCAGCCCTGGAAAAGGGACCGGTCACTTATACGGCCAGCGATTACGGCGGATTTGAAAAGGTCGGTGCATTGGGTTTCTCCCTTCCGACAGACAATTCACATATCACTACACAGGCCGGAGATGTCATCCTGTACAACGGAGACAATATCGTCCTGTTCTATGGGAGCAATTCCTGGAGCTACACCAGGCTCGGCAGGATAAAGTACTCTTCGCTCTCTGAACTCAAGTCTTTCCTGAAGGCAGGAGGAGGGGAGATAAGCGTAACCTTGTCCCTGTAACAGTCAAGAATATCACAGCCCGATGGCGCGCAGGAGCTCTGCCGTTGCTGTAGCCAGGCCGGACCTGGCCGCCAGGCACTGCTCCGCAGTGTCATTGTAAACCCTGACCGCCATCAGGTAGTCCAGGAGGGACGAATCTCCCTGGAGGTACGCAGTGCGGCGGCTTTCCAGGATGAATCCGGCATCTTCGAGCATCGATGCGGAGCATTCCTGGGCAACCTTCCTGGCCGACTGCCAGGAAACCCAGGCCTGTTTCACTTCCGAGATAATCTGCTGCTGGGCTGCCTCGTATGCCGTTTCAGCCTGCTGGACAGCCATCTCTGCCGCCTGTCTCTCTCCCTTGTTGTACCTCGAGAATTTAAGCGGGAAAGCCACTCCCACGGAAAGTCCGTGGAATTTCGGGGCCGGTGCTATTTCATTGCGGACCTCTGTGTTGTAGGAGTAGCCGGCGTTCAGCTCTATTTCCGGTGCCCGCGAAGCATTTACCAGGGCCTGATTCCGTTTGGAAAGGGTGCGGGAAAGTTCTGCTGTACGCAGGTCTGCCCGATTGTCCAAAGCCAGCTCCACAAGTTCATCCGGTGAAGAAGAGGGGATAGGGAGTAGTATGTCATCTTTGGATACCTCCCTGATTTGAAGCCCTCCGGCATAAAGAGAAAGTTCCTGCAGGGCATTTTCGTAGTCCGCTTCTGCTGCAAGGTAATCGGCATACAGGGCGCGGGATTCAATGCGGGACTGTTTAGCGTCAATCCTGCTCCCGTCGCCCAACGCGGCCCTGGTGCTGTCTGAATCGGCCACTTTGCGCATGCTTTCATATGATGAGCGCTTGACTTCCGCCAGGGCTCCGGCTTCCTGTGCATTTATCCATGCGATCGTGGCGTCGGCTTTGAGATTCCTGAGCCAGTCATCGATGGCTGCGCGAGTAATCTCTTCTTCGCTGCGGGCCACGTTTATTCGTGCACGGCGGACATTCCCCAGACTGAAGGAGTACGAAATCCCTGTCTCGACCGACTGGCCCATCTGCAGTGACCAGTCCTGGTTGTTGCCGTATCCAATGGAAAGCACTGGGTCATTGAACACCGACGCCGCGGCGGTATTGGCCTGTGCGATATCAATCTGGAACCTTTCGGCCAGATATGCCGCGTTCTGCCTTTCCACAGCATCCATATATTCGTGATAGTCCTGGGCTCCTGCAAGCTGAACGCCCATGAACAGGAGGGTAAGGGCATATGAGAGTTTAGAAGTCGTCTTCATCTTGCGAAACAGGTTTTTGTTCCCTGCGGCTCTCCATGCGGTAATAAAGCGCAGGCAGGATGTAAAGGGTGATGACAGTTGAGAACAGCAGGCCGTACACGATAACCGTTGCCAGGGGGCGCTGGACATCCGAACCGATCCCTGTAACCAGTGAAGCCGGGAGCAGGCCCAGGATGGCCACGGTTGCAGTCATGAGCACTGGGCGGAGACGGTGCGATGCGCCTTCAATCACTGCTTCGCGCAGCTTCAATCCCTTTTGGCGGAGATGGTTGATGTGGGAGATCATGATCACTCCGTTCTGGATCGTCAGTCCAAACAGGGCTATGAAACCGATGGCAGAAGAGACGTTGAAGGTCATTCCCCGAACATTGAGAGCCAGGAGTCCTCCGAACAGGGCCAGGGGCAGCAGCACTATCAATAGGGCTGCCTGGCGGAAGTTCCGGAATGCACCATAAAGGAGGATGAACATTATGGCCAGGACAAAGGGAATGATCACAGCGAGGCGTGTGTAGGCTCGGCGCTGGTTTTCGAACTGACCGTCCCATTTGACCGAATTGCGGCTGTGGTCATATGTAACCTTTTCACGGATCAGAGCGTCTGCTTCATTGAGGAAAGTGGTCAGGTCCTTCCCACGCAGGTTGACGCGGACGGTAATGTGGCGTTTGCCCATTTCGCGCGAGATAGAACTTGCCCCGAGGCGCGTAGTAACTTCAGCGACAGCGGAAAGAGGGATTATTGAGCCTTCTGCGGTAGTCAGCGTCAACGCAGCGATTTTCTCCGGAGTGTCCCTGACATCCTCCCTGAACCGGCAGATAACGTCATAGACGCGGTCGCCGATATAGACTTGCGAGACAGCCCTTCCGCCTATGGCAGTTTCGATGAGCTGGGCGACATCGGCTATGTTCACTCCGTAATATGCTATCTTTTCACGGTCTGTCATGATCTGGAGCTGAGGCAGGGGAGGCTCCTGGTCGATTACTACGTCGGTAGCACCGGATATGCCGGAGATGATCCGCTGGACTTCTTCCGCGATGCGGCGGTCTTCCGTCAGGTCCTCGCCATATACCTTTAATGCCAGGTCGCTGTGGGAGCCTGCTATCTGGTCCATCACCATGTCGATGATAGGCTGCGAGAAGCCCACGCTGTAGCCGGGCATCAAGGCTATCGAATCGGCCATTTCGGCTATGAGGTCATCTTTGTCCTTGCCCCTTTTCCACTTGGAATACGGCTTCAAGCCGATGCAGACTTCGATGTGGGAGGAAGTAAAAGCTTCGGCTCCTTCATCGTCGCGGCCCACCTGGGTCATGACATATGTAACTTCTTCAAAATCTTTTAGTTTCGCCCTGAGCTCATTAGCCATATATGTGGATTTTTCCAGGGAAATGCCCGGAGGGGCCTGGACCTGGATCCATATGCCTCCTTCATCCAGGTTGGGGAGGAAGTCCTTTCCGACCGTAATGATCATGACGACCACGGCTGCAAGTACGATGGCTATGCCTGTGAAAATTTTCTTCGGGGCATCCAGCAATGACCCGGTCTGCCTCCTGTAGGAGGAGGTCATCTTCTCCAGTGTCTTGTTGTAATAGACCTTCTGCGGCTTGCGGTAGATCGAGTAGGCCAGTCCCGGAATGAGGAGCAATGCCACTGAAAGTGCTCCGGCGAGGGCATATCCCACGGTGAATGCCATTGGGGTGAAGAGCTTCTTCTCGATTCGCTCGAATGCAAACAGGGGCATATATGCCACGATGATGATAAGGGTGGCAAAGAATATCGGCTTCGCAACTTCAATGACACGGTCGCGTGTCTCCCTGCCGCCCAGAGGCTTCGAAGTGTCCTCCTCCCTGAGCTTCAGGATGGTTTCAGTCATCACTATCGCACCGTCCACCAGGATGCCGAAGTCGATGGCTCCCAGGCTGAGCAGGTTGGCGGGAATGCCGGTCACGTGCATCAGGATGAAAGCGATCAGGAGCGAGAGGGGGATTGTGGCAGCAACTACCAATGCGCTTTTGAGGCTCCCAAGGAAGATGAGAAGGATGCCTATGACCAGCAGCATCCCGAAAAACAAGGTGTGCTCGACAGTGCTGAGGGTGGTGTTCACAAGGTTGGTGCGATCCATGAAAGTGCGGATCTCGACCCCTTCCGGCAGACCATCCTTGTTCAATCCGTCGACTACCTCATGTACCTTTTCCAGCACTTCTGAGGGATTCTGGTAACGGAGCATCTGTACTATCCCTTCAACTCCGTCGCTGAATGAGACCTCGTCATCCACATAGCCGAGGATGCCTTTCCTTTCCAGGTTGCCGTAGCGGAGCTCGCCCAGGTCACGCAGGAAAACGGGAATGCCATCTTCATTCTTGACTACGATTCCGCCCATGTCTTCCAGGTCCTGGATCAAACCTACGCCGCGCACCACATAGCTTATCTCACCGACACTGATAGTGCTTCCGCCTGCGTTGGCGTTGTTGTTTTCGAGGGCATCCTCTACATCTGAAAGCGACAGGCCGTATTCGACAAGGCGCTGGGGATCGATCTCGATCTGGTACTGGGTTGTAAGTCCGCCGTAATTGCTGACTGCGGCCACTCCCTGTATCTGCTGGAGGGCAGGGATGACCGTCCATTTGTTGATGTCAGTCAGTTCGCGGAGACTTTGGTTTTTCCCGGTGAGCACGTAGCGGTAGATCTCTCCGGTGGGCGAGGTGAGCGGATTGAGTTCAGGCTCTGCCCCATATGGAAGGTCCACGCCTGCAATACATTCGCTCACTCTCTGGCGCGCCCAGTAATCTTCCGTGCCATCCTGGAAAACCAGGATTATTATGGAAAGGCCGAATGCGTTCTTGCTGCGCATCATATCGAGCGACGGTATGCCGTTGAGCGCCCTTTCGAGCGGGACGGTGATCTGCTGCTCGACTTCTTCAGCAGCCAGTCCGGGCACCTGGGTGACAACCTGGACTGTCACGTCGGCGATGTCGGGGTAGGCATCGATCGACAGACGGGTCCATGAATAGAAGCCGAAAAGCGCCAGGACGACATATATGACGGCGATGAGTCCACGGCGCTTGAGGACATATGAAATCAAGCGTTCCATGACACTACTCACTCAGATAAATGCCTCCGTCGGCGATGACGTTTTCTCCTCCGGACAAGCCCGAAATGACTCGTTGTAATCCTTTTTCAAGGCTCTCGACGCGCACTGGCACCTTCCTGAAACTGTCTTGGGAATCCTGCACATATACGAATTTGCCTTCTTCGCCCTGGAAGATGGCTGAAGAGGGGACGGCAAGCATGGATTCGGAATGGCGGTCAAATACAGCGGTTACGAACATCCCGGGTTTCAGCAGGCGTTCTTTGTTGGCGCATTCGATTACAACCGGGAGGGTACGCGTCTTCTCATCCAGCAAGTCTCCTATGTAATAGATCTTTCCGGTAATCCGATGCTCTGCGTCCGCTTCAACCTGAACTGTCTGTCCCGTGACCAATCCGGACACCTGGAAGGCCTTCACGTTGGCAGTTACCCAGACGACGGAGAGGTCTGCGACGGTGACCGGGGCTTCGCCTTCTTCACTGAGATAGCCCCCGATGACCAGGTCATTTCGCACGACGCGTCCCGAAATAGGGGAGACCACGCGCAACGGCTGTCCAGCCTGGACGGAAGAGGGATCAACATTGAAAAGAGCCAGGCTCCGGCGGGCGATTTCATATGCATTCTCAGCATTCTGCGTCTCGGCGCAGACTTCTTCCCATTCCCTGTCCGAAAGCATCCCGGACTGGTGCAAGGCTTCTTTGCGCTGCTTGTTGGCCTGGGCCAGTGCGGATGCACTCCGGTTCTCAAGATACTCTTTCACTGCTTCCATGTAATCTGTGGAGCTGACTTCAAAGAGCGCCTGCCCGCGGTGTACGTTTTCACCGAGCCGGACGAATGAACGGACAACCCGTCCGCCGAATGGCAGGCCAATTTCGGCGATGTTCCCCGACCTCGGGCCTACTGAAGCAGTTGTTCTGACCTGGACATCGACCGGCCTGGCCTCGATGGTTTGCAATTTCAGCTTGGCGGCAAGGGGGGAGCCAGGGGTTATCCGGACCACGTCCCCGCTTGATACGAAACCTGTATCCGTTCCGTCATTATCTGATTGTTGATGATTATTACAAGCTGACAGCGCTGATACGAGCAGTGCAAGGACAATAAACCTGTATTTCATATTGGGCTTTAAACTAGTTTGAAGATGGATTTCCGGATTCCTTCCGAATCCGGTATTCAGGTCAAGCTAGTTCAGGAGGCCCGCGTCTTGAAATATAATCATATGAACGGATCGCATACAGATGTTCCGGCTCTGGGAGGAGGGACTCCAAAATAGTGAGGACCTCTTCGAGGTCAAATGACGGAATGATCTCATCTGTACAGGGAGAGGAGTCTACCGCCTGAATCAACTGCAGACCGGCCAGGTCGTGTGGATTGTCTTCCGGAGTGGAACGATGTTCCGCGCTGGAGATATGGGAGTGCAAGACCAGGTGTCCATGAATGTAATGGCCGTGCCAGAACATTGTGGCATTGGCGTAGCTGAACAGGAAAACGGCGATGCAGAACATCAAGATGCCGTTTTTAGCCCATTTGCTATGTCGTAATCCCTTCATTAGAATTACAAAGATAAATAAAATGTTTGCTAAATTTACGGGTATGAAAGTATTATCTGCCGTTTTAGCGCTTTTCCTGCCGTTTTACGTGGCTGCCCAGACGGACACCACGGTCGTTTCTACGACAGGGGAACACACTGTTTCCCGCGAACATATGAACAAGGGCCTGGTGACGAGCGGCCTCGGGGCCCTCAGCGGCCAGTCCGCCGGCGTGACCATATCCGGAGCGAACCAGGCGGCCATGCTAAGCGCCGTGCGTGTGCGCGGAACCACTTCACTTACAGGTGGGAACGATCCTCTGGTCATCATCGATGGAGTGGTCAGTGACCTGTCTGCACTGGGCTCTCTGTATCCCGGTGACATCGATAGCTTCACAATCCTGAAAGATGCCTCCGAGACGGCCCAGTACGGTTCCCGTGGAGCATCCGGTGTCATCAAGGTGTCAACCACGCGCGGACGCGGCGGCGCCTTCAGCGTCAGTTATGACGGGACCGCGGGATTCGAAGCCGTGTCCAAGAACATGAATATGCTTTCTGCCGACGGCTTCAGGAAATGGAACACCAGCTATGGCTATGCATATGAAGACATGGGCTTCGACTCGGACATGCCGTCCTCAATCCTCCGCACCGGATGGGTGCAGAACCACCACGTCGCATTCGGAGGAGGTACCGAGAACAGCCATTACCGTGCTTCCCTCGGTGTCCTGGACCACAAGGCCGTCGTAAAGACCCAGCAGTACCGGAACTATTCCCTGAAGCTGGATGTGGGCCAGAAAGCTTTCCGTCTCGTCAATGTGGACCTGGGCGTCTTCGCATCCCTCCAGAAGAATGACGACCTGCACGACATGCAGCACCTGTTCTATTCTTCGGCGGCATTCAATCCCACTTTCAGGAGCACCGCAGAGCCGGACGGCAGCTACATGCAGATTCCTGCCGCCAGCCAGATAAACCATCCCGCATCCCTCCTCGAGAAGGTTTACCGGACCAACAACGCCCATTTCAACGTGCATCTCAATTCCAGTGCTCCAATTGCGGAAGGGCTTGAACTGACGGCTTTTGCCTCTTACACTTACAACGATATCCGCAACGAGCACTTCTTCCCGACCATAATCTGGTCCGGCGGTGAGGCCTACCGCGAAAGCAACACCCTGCAGGACATCCTCGGCAACCTCACCCTCCAGTACAAAAAAGAGTGGGGCGCGCATCAGCTGAATACGAGCCTTATGGGGGAGGCTGAGTCCAGCACCTCTTCAGGATTTTTCACGACGACCACCGGCTTTACCACCGACATCTTCGGCCTCGATGCCATACAGGCGGGCTCCGACCGGCCATGGAACGGCACTGCGTCATATGCCGAGAAGGTCAGGATGCTGTCTTTCCTTGCGTCTGGAAATTATTCATATGACAGCAAATACATCATCGCCGCGACTTTGAGGGCGGACGCATCTTCGAAGTTCGGCAGAAGCCATCGCCTGGGATTTTTCCCTTCTGTTTCTGCATCCTGGGTCGCGACAAATGAAGCATTCCTCAAGGATGTGGAATGGCTTTCCAAACTGAAATTCAACGTTGGTTACGGCCTCTCCGGAAACCAGGGAGGACTTGGACCGTACAACTCTCTCCAGCTCGTCGCCCCCAGCGGGCTTGTCAACTACGAAGGTAATGCCGCCACCACCTTTGGCATCCAGAGGAATGCCAATCCAGACCTCAAGTGGGAAGTCCGTTCTTCCTTCAACGTGGGGGTGGAGTCGGCATTTTTGAAGGACAGGGTGGTGTTCACGGTTGATTATTACAGCTCCCTTACCCGTGACATGCTGTACGAGTATCAGGTGAGCGTCCCGCCATTCGCTTACAGTTCGCTGATGGCCAATCTCGGCAAGATGTCCAACCGCGGTGTTGAAGTGGGCCTGGGCAGTTCCCTGATCCAGACAAAGGACATGCAGCTCAACCTGAACATGAACCTGGCCTTCCAGCAGAACAAGCTGGTCTCCCTGTCCGGATGGTGGCAGGATGAGTATCTGGAAGCTCCTGACATACAACCTATAAACGCGATGAATGGCGCCGGTTTCCATGGAGGGCACAACTGTATAGTTTACCAGATAGTAGGGCAGCCCCTGGGAGTTTTCTACCTGCCTCATTGCACAGGACTGGCCCAGGCTGAGGACGGAAGCTATTACTATGAGACGGACGAAGAGAACTACATAGCCGGGCAGGCGACTCCAAAGGCGATGCTCGGATCCAACATCAGCTTCCGCTACAAGGCATTCGACATTTCGATGCAGGTCAACGGAGCATTCGGGCATAAGATATTCAACGGAACGTCCCTTACCTACATGAACATGGAATCCCTCCCGTACTACAATGTCATGTCCGAAGCCCCGGAATACCGCATATCTGACCAGACAGTGACAGACTACTGGCTCGAAAGGGGAGACTATGTCAACATAGATTATATTACCGTCGGGTGGAATGTCCCCATCAAGAAAGTCCTCCGCAACCTCCGCCTGTCGCTGTCCGTCAACAACGTTGCGACAATAACCTCCTACAGCGGGCTCACCCCGATGATCAACTCTTCAATCGTGAACGGCACATTCGGCCTGGATGACAAGGTCTCCTATCCGGTGTACCGCGCATATACCATGGCCGTAAGCATTCAATTCTAGGAACATATGAGAAAGATATCCATTTTGCTTCTTCTTGCGCTCAGCGCGTGCTCGTTCCTGGATGAGAATCCCCTTGGACAGAGAACCCGCGAGGAAGTGGTCACTTCTGAAGCCACCCTGTACCTGAACACCCTGGGGAACCTCTATCGCATGATCGGAGGCAGCGAGGCGGGACAGGGACTTGCCGGGACATATGGCGGAGTGTACGATCTCAATACTTTCACTACCGATGAGGCCATCCTCCCGACCCGGGCCGGCGACTGGTATGACGGAGGATTGTGGCAGCGCCTGTACCTACACAGATGGGAAGTGATCGAAGCCCCTGTCAAAGACGCCTGGAACTATCTGTACAAGGTGATAGTGATGGCTAACCAGGCCATTGAAGACCTGTCAGGAAAGCCTGAATGGCAGCAGGAAGCCCGTGCGGTGAGAGCCATGTACTACTATTATCTCCTGGATATGTTCGGAAGGGTCCCGATAGTGACCTCTCCTGACGTAGCCATGTCAGAGGTAGCACAATCCGAGCGCGCCGACGTCTTCCGCTTCGTGGTGAAAGAGCTGGAAGATGTGGCCGACGACCTTCCCTTTGAATTAAGCAACCGGCCTGGAAAGTGGTATGGGAGGATGACGCGTCCTGTCGTGTGGTTCCTCCTTGCGAAACTATATCTCAACGCTCCTGTCTATGTGGGCAAAGAGTATTATGACAAGGTGCTGGAATATTGTGACCTGATACCTCAAGCCGGATACGAGCTGGAACCGGACTACGCAGACAACTTCGCGGTCTATAATGAGAGCTCCAGGGAGAACATCTTCACGATCCCGATGGACAAGCACCTCTACAGCGCGCAGAACCAGTATTTGTTCCGCTCCCGTCATTACGAACATGCAGCCGCCTGCGGCTTCACCGGGGAAAACGGGTCATCGGCTACCTTGGAGGTGCTTTATGCGAATGCTTTCGGTACTGAAGAGGAGGATCCCCGCTTCAAGGTCAATTACTGGGGCGGAGTCCCCGTGGACCTGGACGGGAAACCGATAGACCTGGAGTACAAGCCCTGGTCCGTCGCGCTTGACGTAAGCGGGACTCCGGACGAGAAAGTCGCCGGCGCCAGGATGAAGAAATATGAGATCGATCCCAGCGCCATGATGGACGGGAAGCTGATGGACAATGACTGGGTCCTTTTCCGATATGCTGACGTCCTCCTGATGAAAGCCGAAGCCCTCCTGCGCACCGACAAGGTTGATGACGCCATAGACTGTGTCAACCTTGTGAGGGAGCGTGCCGGAGCAGACAAATTCGATACTCTCACGGAGGATATGCTCCTGGATGAACGCCTTAGGGAATTTGCATGGGAAGGTCTTCGCCGTCAGGACCTTATCCGTTTCGGTGGGTACGGGAAGCCTTGGTCGTTCCGGCCGGCCCTCCCGGGAGAGGAATCCGGTTTTACCAACTTGTTCCCGATTCCGGACGACGTGCTGGCACTAAATCCCAACCTGACCCAGAATCCGGGATATTAGACAGTCCTGAATTAACTTCCTATTCGTTCCAGAGGTCGGGCACTCCGCCGTGACCGCGGGTGAACCTGGCGCGCTCCGACCAGGGCGCCTTGTTGCCGGAATGGACGTCGAAGAGCACTTTCGCCGTCTCCATCATGGCTTCGACCTGCTCTTTGTACGGACGGTCGGTGACATCGATGAGGCCGCAATTGTAGTTTTCGCCGTCGCCACGGCCGGTCATATCCTGATCGCACCACTGGAAATATCCGGTACCTACCAGGGCCGGATGGGCATATGCATTTTCCGTATAATAGCGATATGCTACGCCGCGCTGCTGCTGGTCTTCGACCTGCCACAGGGACTGGGCCAGGCCGTGGTCAACTGTACCGAAGTGGTATTCTCCGATGATCATCGGCAGGTCCATTATCCTCATCGCACGGTCCATCATGGACTGAAGGGGAGCCTCCATGTAGCAGTTGAAGCTGAATACGTCGAACGCCGTCGCACATGCCTTGAGGACATCTTCGCCCACGCCGTCCGGATCGCCGAAACGGATGCCCATGTTCAGGTGGTCCGGGTCATATTTCTTGAGGATCCGGTTCACGTCATGGAGGAATACATCGAAGCTGTTCACTATGAATGCGCGGCGGGTTTCATTGGTGTCGCCGTTCTTCGCGAGGTAGGCCTTGAGCTCTTTCTGGATCGGGCGCTCAGGGCCGTCAAGGATGATCTGGCAGAGGCGTGCCTCCTCGTTGAGCCATGCCGGTTCGTTGGCTACGAAATAGCCTATCAGCCATGGGTTTCCGAGGTTGCGCCGGACCGAAGCGGAGATGTTCTTCTCAAGTTCCTGGATGTAGTCTGGACGGTAGATATCGCACAGCCCCATCAGTTCTCGTTGCATCCCGAGACCGCTCAGCTGAAGGATGAAAGCCTTCCGGTTCATGCCCGAGATCTCCTGGCTGGACCAGTTGGCAATGGTGTTCAGGCCCCATTTGTCCATACGCTTTATGACCATTTCCCTGGCCTTCTCGCGGAAGTTTTCCCCGTACCTGCGGTACTGGTTCCACATGCCGAGATTGTAGCGGCGCGGGGCTCCCTGGGCTGCTGCCCTTTGGGAATGGCCGGAGAGGATCTCCTGGATTTCGTCAGAGGGCATTTCCTTGTACATGTTCTGTCTCTTGTCATAGTCGCGGACGTTGCCTCCGCCTCCGTAATTGACGCAGTCGATGCCTACGGATAGGAAGAGATAGCCTTCCGGATCAACCAGCCACCACCTTCCGTCAATCTTTTCGGTACGGAAGAATCCGGTGGCCTTGACCTGTTTCTGCCGGTAACCGCCGAACTTGGAGTAATTGAATGCATCTGTAGTGACTGTCTCGGCTTCTTCTGCCCGCCAGTCAGCCTCCAGGTCGGCAAGTGTCCTGGCCTTGCCGGGCCAGTCGACCAGCATGGACTGGCCGAATTCGTCGAAAGCCGGGGTCTTTTCCATGTAAAGGTCTCCCGGATCCTCTACTGCGAGTTCTATGTTGCGGATCTCAATGGAGGGCTGGCCGATTGCGCGGCGGATACGTACTCCGACGGAATCCACTCCATGCATCGGACCGCGTTTGCCGCCCAGGTTGATCCAGCCCGTGTAACGGGCGTGGTTGAATGTGGCGGCCAGGTCATGTGCCGGATCGGGCAGCTGGGTGAAATATTTCAGGGGGATGGCGAGCCGGTTCCACGCGTTCGGTACGTAGCACATGATGCGGAGCTCATTGTAGCCCCAGTCGGTTGTGAATCCGAGCTGGAAGCGCTGGGAAGTGCCTATCTTGTACTCCAGGACGACGTAATTGTAGTCATCCCAGTCTGCCGGCAGATCAGGATTGATGTCCTTGATCGCGAACTTTGTCCCGGACATTTCCTTGGTGCCGTCGAAAGTGAATCTGGCGGTCTTCGTGCCGCATCCTGCCAGGATGAACAGGCCGGCGAGTACTATCAGGAAGCGTTTCATATTCAAGTGCTTTTTATGTTCATTGTCATCGGATATACAAATGTAATCTTTTTTACAATTAGGAAAAATATGAGTATCTTGCGTAAAATTTTAAAAGAAATGAAAAAGATTCTTCTGTTTGCCAGCCTTTTGCTGGCTATGGTCTCTGGAGTTTCCTGCAAGAGCGCCAAAGAGGCTGAAGGCCTGAAAATCGGATTCCAGATGTACAGTGTGCGTAACGAACTCGAGAAGGATTTCGAGGGAACCCTGAAGAAGGTCCGCGACATGGGCTACACCGGGGTCGAGTTCTACAACGAGTATTACGGACGCACTCCAGCCGAGGTGCGCAGGCTCTGCGACGACTTGGGAATCAAGATATTCTCGAACCATGTGCCATTCCAGGTCATGGTTAACGACATCGACCAGGTCATCAAGGACAGCAAGGTTCTCGGAGTAGAATACATCGCTTTCCCATATATGGAGAACGAGAGCAGGCCGGGTGTGGATCCAGTGAAGTTCAAGGAGACGGTTGCCAAGATAGGTGAGGCCGGTGCCAAGGTCCGCAAGGCAGGCATAGGAATGCTTTACCACAATCATGACTTCGAGTTCGCGGCACTCCCGGACGGGACAATCGGCCACGATTATATATTCTCCTCGACCAAGCCTTCCGACGTGCAGGTTGAACTGGATGTCTGCTGGGCTGACTTCGCTGGGTTCAACGTGGTTGACCTCGTCAAGAAGTACGCCGGCAGGATCCCGGTCCTCCACATGAAGGATTATTATCTGGAGGGAATACTTTCCTCCGATCCATATGCCCTTATCGGCATTGCAAAGGAGGACTCCGGCGAGAGCGAGACCGGCAAGTTCGAGTTCAGGCCCCTCGGTGACGGAGTCATGGACCTTCCTGCCATTATCGAGGCTGCAAAGCAGTGCGGAGTAAAGTGGCTTTGCGTTGAGCAGGACAATCCTACATCGATCGCCAAGGATGCGTTCGAGGGTCCGGCCAGGAGTGCAGAATACCTGAAAAAAGCAGGTCTGCTGTAGCAGCCGGCTAGCGCATAATAAAAACAGGCTGACTCATTTGAGCCAGCCTGTTTTGTTTTTATATGCATTAGTAGAGCCAGATGACGGGATTCCTCAGCGGAAGGTTGCGGACGACCTCTTCGTTGGTGGGGAAGTGGTCGAACGGCAGCCATGCCTCGTAGTAGGAATCGTCTTTGTAGCGCGCCCAGGCGAAGATCAGCGTCGGGTGGGCAACAGGCCATTCATCCCAGTACATTACATCGTGGGCATATGGCCATGCCGATTTGTCCTTGATGTAGGGCAGGATGAATTCAATGGCCTTGCGCATGTTCTTCCCGTCGGGCGTGGTGTAATCCCACAGGTCATCCTCCTTTGTCGAGAGGATCTGGCACAGGCCAGCCATCGCATCCAGGTTGAAGAGGGAGTAGCCGTATGGCTTGGTACGGGCCAGTTCCTGCGGGAAACTGCCGTCTGTGGCCATCTGGGTGGGCAGGAATATGTTCTTGTAGCGGTCCTTGCACAGGTCCACAATGTCCTGACGCCCTGCATATTGTGCGAAACTGGCAGCCTGCAGCGCCCAGCACGTCCCATGGTTATTCTTGGCGTTCATCTCGTCCACGCCGTTCTTGTGGGTGGTCAGCCAGTCGAGGTAGTCCGCAAACCATTTGCGTGATCCCTCGTAGACATCCTGCGGCAGGACTCCTGCCTCGTGGAGCCGGATAAGGGACTGGGAGACCTCGATCAGGTGGATCGTGTCAATTATGCCGATCCCGCGTCCCGGAGTGACTCCCTTGATGGCCTGGGCATAGAGCAGGTTGGGGTTCATCATGGTTTCGGGATCGATGAACCATGCCTTGACGTGGGGAACGACTGCCTCGGCATATTTCTTCTGGCCTGTAAGCAGATAGGCTGAGGTCAGGTTGCCGACGATCTGGCTGAAACGGACCATCGCATGGCGGTGGGCCACGAAGTTGTCCGGATTGGTCTCTCCGTCGCGTCGGATATAAGGTCCGTCAGGATCTTCTGGATTGGGCCACCAGTAATCACCTTCCGAATAGAAATCGTGTATGCTGCCTGAACTTCGGTCGGTTGATGCTGCAGTAACGGTGACCGGTTTTTCGGCCAGGTTGGCCTCAGCCAGCTGAAGGACCTTGTCTTTCAAAGGGGCTGCAACCTTTTTTCCGACTTGGCCGGACGGACTGCATGAGGCCAGCAAGGCTGCAATCAGGATTATGTGGAAGCTTTTCATTATTTGATAGTTATCGGTTTTGGCTACATCACTGAAGTGTAGTTTACCTCCCTGTTTTCATCCGGGATTAGGTAAACCTTGATGTTATGTTTCTCGTTCTTCTTCAGGTCGGTGTCAAAGCTCACGATTGTGACGCCGGGGTTCGGGCTGTCGAAGGAGAAGCGCGACTCTGCTGGATGGTTGTACCAGCGGATCGGGGTGGGGGATTCAACCTTCACATAAAGTTTCTTGCCGTCTTTTTCGAGAAGCAGGAGGTTGTCGGAAATGACAGTCGGGGTAGCCTCCGTGACCATGGTCCAGGTCATCATTGTAAAGAACCTGCCGGCGGTGACCTCATCCTCGATAACCGCGACCTTCTTGTCCACGAGTGAAACACCCCTGCGGACCTGCTGGACCTGTTTGTAGTAGAGTTTAGTCATGTCGGAAACGACACCGGACTGGTTAGGCTTCTCTATGATCTCGTCGATCTTGCAGTAACCACGTTCAAGGATTACTTCGCCGAGACCTGCCAGACGCATGGAATCGCATGCAAAATGGCTGATGTTGGCGGTTACTTGATGCTTGAGGTTGAATGCCAGTGTGTTGTGCGAGAGGTTGTTATAGCGCAGGGCGTCCCAGCGGGAAGAGTTCTGCTTCAGGTTCCACAGATCTACTCCTGCGGATTCGAGGCGCAGATAGTTGTCGCTGCCCATCGAGAAGGCCCATTTGACGCCGTCGCTCTCATATGTGAAACTGCCTGCATCCATATGTCCGTGGCTGTAGGAAGGAGTCCCGAACTTTGCGCCAAGGAAAACCCCTTTGTCCGACCAGTCGGAACGGACGCAGTAGACGGGATTGATGCCGCCTCCGTGCCAGCTGAGTTCCTTCGGCGCAACGCGCTCTGAAGACAACGGATAGGATGACCCCCAGATCAGCAGAGCCGGTGCATAACGGGCTCCGGAAATCGCCTTTACACCCCTGTCCTGGTAGAGCGGAAGCTGCCAGTACAAGATGGAGGGATCGTGCGTCTTCTGGTAGAACCAGAACAAGGCCCCTTCGAAGCTGGCCCTTGAACCGCTGTCGGAGTGGCAGAGCACATTGAGGGCTGGAGTGGTCATGTGAAGGAGGAATTGGGTTGACTGGAGGAATCCGGGCTTGGAGCAGAGTCCGAAGTCAGAGTTGAAGACACGCTCCAGCGCGCTCAGGAACAGGGCGTTGAAAGTCGTTCCGTACTCCCAGTAACCGGCTCCTTCGGGATAGGCACCGTCAGGCGCGTAAAGATCCATCGGCAGGTTGATTGTGTCAATCGCCCTGTTGATGATCTTTGCGGATTCCACCGGAGCCTTGTCCCATAAGGCCAGTGCCCCGTAAGTCAGTCCGCCGTTGCAGACCTGGTTCCAGTTGCTGTTTATGCGGAGGAAATCGTTGTTTGCGTTATTGTAGGATGCTTCGAATCCCTTCTCCAGGATGGCATCTTCAATGATTTTCCTCGAACTTGCCGGAAGGCGGTCGTAAAGCCAGTCATAACCGATCGCAAGTGCCATGGTCATCTCTCCGACATCGAGGAAGTGGGTGGGATTCCAGTCTGAGAAACTGGCTGCTTTCAGCATCTCCTTTTCTGCCCTCTTAACGTATTTCATGTCGCCGGTCATGCGGTAGGCATAGCTCCAGAAGAACACCCTCTTGAGGACTGACTGGCTTACGTGAAGCAGACGTTTCCCCTGTTTGATGCGCTCTTCCACAGGCAGGTCCAGCATAGCGTCAGCCTGCTCAATGATGGAATTGTGGACCTCCGTCCATATGGCATCCTTACGGATGTTGCGCATAAGCGCTTTCTCCTCTCCTTTCAGCAAAAGGATACGCGGATGTGCAGGTGCACGGAAGGATTCGTCAACGTGTTTTTCTTGAGCAGTTGCCATCAGCGATGAAAAGAAAGCAACCAGGCAAAATAGCAATAATCGTGTTTTCATGTGGTAAAGAAGGTAAATTTCTGCCACTAATATACGAATTTTAATGGCTTTATTTATCTTTGTTTACTCCAATGTATATTTGTTATGAACGAAAGGCTTAAGTCTCTGGATGTCCTGCGGGGGCTGAACATGTTTTTCCTTACGGTTTTCACGGCCTGGATGATAGAGTTCTGCCAGGTTATGCCAGGGATGGAATGGCTTCAGGGCCAGTGGCATCACAATCCATTCGGGAGCAACTCGCTGACACTTCATGACTGGATCATGCCCCTTTTCCTGTTCTGCTGCGGGACTGCAATTCCGTTTGCGTTTGCTAAATATGAGGCTCAGGGACGCACTCAAGGCCAGATGTACTGGCGTATTTTCCGCCGCGTCCTGGTGCTCTGGATCATGGGAATGATCTGCCAGGGCAACCTGCTGAAATATGATTTCGCGAAATTCAAGTGGTTCAGCAACACTCTCCAGTCTATAGCCGTTGGATACGGGTTCGCGGCGGTCATCCATATGAATTTCAAGCCAAGGGCCCAGGTCTGGATCGCTGGGGCGCTTCTGGTAGGATATTGGGCGCTGATGATGTTCGTGCGTACTCCGGACGGTTTTGGCGGAGGAGATTTCGGACAGCATAATCTCTGCGAGTGGGTTGACCGTGTCGTCCTCGGAAGCCACTGCGACCATGCATATCTGACCGAAGACGGCAGCGGTTATTATTTCAA
>CADCQP010000133.1 GCA_902803535.1 uncultured Bacteroidia bacterium
AGGGTCTTCGGCAGCCAGTCCTTCCATGAGGCCGGACTTTTCCGGAGGGCGGACTTGTAGGTGAATATCATTGCTGCGAGCACCCAGGGTGCCAGGGCTATGGCCTGCATCTTGGTGTTGTGCCCGACCAGGATTATCTGGAAGTTGTAGGAACAGAAAGCGGTCGCAATGGCCCCTCCTGTGGCGGCAAGAGGTCCGGCCCCAAGGGCCAGCATCATCAGGAAACCTCCCAGCAGGGCTATGAAAAGCCAGTTTGCCGGGCTTGGACCTGACATGAGGACGTTATAGTATTTCTGCATCCAGTCTCCTTTGGGGGTGTTGGCGAAGCTTGCCGTCGGCATTCCGCTGAACATGGAGCCGCTCCACTGGGTGTGGTCATCAGGATGTGCAGCGTCCCAGACGGCCATTTCCCGCGACATTCCTATGTAGCCTGAGATGTCGCTCTGGTCAACCCGTTTCCCCTGGAGGACCGGGAATGCGTAGGCATATGCCAGGGCCAACAGGATGAGTACGATGAGAGCGTAGTCAAGAATTCTTTTCATTCCACAAAATTACTGATAAATTATTAATTTTGTCATATGAAGAGGGTGCTCATTATCACATATTACTGGCCTCCTGCAGGAGGTTCCGGAGTGCAGCGTTGGGTTAAGTTCTCCAAGTTCCTTCCGTCCTTCGGCTGGCAGCCCGTGATCTATACCCCTTCCAATCCGCAGTACACTTCGATCGACAGGACTCTCGAGGCGGAAATCCCCTTCGAGGCGGAGGTCATCAGGCATCCGATCAGGGAGCCATACGGGATTTACCGCAGCCTCATGGGCCGTGGCAGTTCCACTGACATGAAGGTCCTGACTTCAAGTGAATCTGTGGAAGGGAAAAGTCGTTTCAAGGACAAGGCTGCGCTGTGGCTCAGGAGCAACCTTTTCATTCCCGATCCCCGGGTCTGGTGGGTGAAACCATCGGTCAGATTCCTGCGGAAATACCTGGAAGAGCATCCCGTAGATGTCATAGTTACTACCGGACCGCCACAGTCAATGCATATGATCGGGCTTGGGCTTCACCGCGCTACCGGGATTCCCTGGGTCAGTGATTTCCGGGACCCGTGGACCAAGATGTATTGGTTCAAGAAGATGGAACTCACCACCTGGTCCGAGAAGAAACATCATGCCCTTGAGCAGCAGGTGCTTGATGAATCAGACGCGGTCCTTTCGGTGACGCCCTTCGTACAGGAGGATTTTTCCTCGCGGACCAGGACTCCGGTGCATATGATTACTAACGGCTATGACGAGGAGGACTTCAGGCAGGATGTGGAACCGGACGGACATTTCAACCTGGTCCACACCGGTCTTTTCCCCGCGGACGGAAACCCCCATGCATTGTGGAAAGTCCTGGGCGAGAAAGCAAAGGCGGATATTTCCTTCCGGAAAGAGTTGAGAATCAGGCTTGTGGGGCAGACCGACAAGAACATCTACGCTTCAATCGAGGAGGCCGGCCTGAAAGACAACATGATTGACCTTGGTTACAAGACTCATCAGACAGCAGTCAGGGAACAGCTTGCGGCTTCAGTCCTGCTGCTGCCCCTGCGCAATGATCCGGAGTACCGGATGATCCTGCCAGGAAAAGTCTTCGAGTACCTTGCTTCCCGTCGTCCGGTCCTGGGAATAGGGCAGGAGGACGGAGCGATGGCCCTTGCAATCCGTGAAGTACATGGCGGAGAGACCTTCTCATTCGACAACGAGGATGGCATCAGGTCCTTCATCGACGACGCCTGGAACCGCCATCTTTCCGGGACCCTCGGCCGCTGCACCGGCGACATCGAAAAGTACTCCCGCCGCGAACTCACCCGTCAGCTTGCAGACCTTCTCTGCAGCCTGTAAACTTTCAGCCAGCCCTGGAAGGCGTGGCACCTATCACTCATGTCTTCAGTGACTTATGTCACTTCAGGTTGCTAAAAATCGAGCGACCTGAAATAGTGTAAGCAACTGGTGGAAAAAGGGATAAGTGCCACGGGACGTGTAGATGAGACTTTTTGCGGTTTGGGGGCCATAGAATGGGACGATAACTGCGGTAGAAGGGGTCGATAGCTACGGTGTCAAGTCTTGGTGCACTTCAAAAAAAAAGAGACCGGATCAGGTGAACCGGTCTCTTTGTTGCTGTTTCCTGAGGGGAAATCCGAATTACTCTTCTTCCTTCTCCTGTGCTGC
>CADCQP010000134.1 GCA_902803535.1 uncultured Bacteroidia bacterium
CAATGAACTCAACCCATTTTCAAAACGGGACTGCAAAGATAAGCATCTTTTTCAGTCCCGCAAACTTTTTTTGAGAAATTTTTTAAAGTTTTTTTCTCGCCTTCAGCTCCCAAGTCCGTATCTTGTCCTTATACAGATTGTTAGCGTTTACCTTATCCCTGGAAAGTGCCGCATCGGAATTATTGTCCCATCGACGGCAATTGTACATGACATCATAAAGACGGCCTATGCGGTACTCCCGGCTTATTCTCAGGCCGACCGCATAATCCTCTCCATATTTCGTCGGAGGGAAACCCAATTCACGGACCAGGGGCGCATAGAAACCGCGCGGCGCGCCAAGCCCGTTTATCCGCAATGCGTTGTTCCTGCCATTGTCTTCCGTCCACTCCCTATGGTCGATCACTCCCGGCGGAATCTCGTTCAGTTCAAAGTCGGTAAGCCTGTAAGTACCTATCACCATCGCGCATTTCTGGTCGTAAAATGCATCCACGAAGCGCTGCACCACCCCATCGTCGCTGTACATGTCATCAGAATCCAGCTGGAGTGCGAACTTGCCGCAGGAAGGATGATGGAGGGCTGCATTCCAGTTGCCGCCTATGCCGTGCCACGTCTTGTCCTGTGCAATATATATGAAATCCGGACGGTCCAGGTAGCGTTTGATCACATCTACGGTTCCATCATCGGAATTATCGTCCACCACGATCACATTGTACCTGAAGGATGTTTTCTGCGATAGTGCTGATTCGATGGCATCGGCGATAGTCTGCACCCTGTTGCGGCAAGGAATCACCACTGAGGCCTCGCATGGGAATTCCCCAGCAGAGAGATCTGGTTCGCGGAACACCGGTGGAAGCCACGCGCCTACAGCCTTAAGATGCTCTGTACAAGCTTTTTCCATTTCTACCTGAACGGCCCTGTTCTTGGGGTTGACGTAATCGAATAACTTCTCCCCCGAGCGGCGCGTGTCCGTTTCGGTATCATAATAGAGGTACTCGTTGACATGAACGAACGGCCCGAGCTGCGACACCTTGAGCCACAGGTCGTACAATCCGGCATATGCATATTCTCCCTTCATGCGCGAAGCCGCCTCGCGGAGGGCACACGACCTGAACAACATCACAGACCCGAAATCGAAGTCATCGCGGAGAGCACCCTCCTGCCAGTCAATGACAGGCGCCGGAGTTACCTGGCCGTCCAGGACGTCGAAATGGTCGCTGTAAAGCATCGCAGCCCCGGTGTCCGAGGCGATGGACAGCATCCTGTCAAGAGCATGGTGCACGAATGACAGCGCCGAGAACCGGGTGTAGATCAAAGTGTACTCCGCCGTGCTGTGACCTGCGATCTGCATATATGTAATGCTGGCCTTCATCGAAGGGACGCTCAGCACGGTACATCCATCTGGAACGGCCTGGGGAACGGGACGGTCTTCGGGACAGAGCAGGAAGACATTGCCAACCGAAGGCTCGCTGAGGAAAGAAGAAAGGGTGCTCCCGGCAATGGCGGGATCCCAATAAGGTAAAAAACAATCTACTCGGGACATATGGATTAAAAATGTATTCAAATATATAAAAATAGGATATTTTTTCATAAATTTGTTGAATGCGCGCATGAAGACAACGACATAAAAGATGGACAAGAAACTAGTAATCATCCCGACATACAACGAGAAAGAGAACATCGAAGCAATTATCACGAAAGTGTTCTCCCTTGAAGGCGGTTTCTCCGTCCTGGTAATTGACGACGGCTCCCCCGACGGGACCGCAGGGATCGTCAAGAAACTGCAGGAGGAAAACGGCGAGCGGCTGTATCTTATCGAGAGAAGCGGTAAATCCGGTTTGGGAACCGCCTACCTTACTGGTTTCAAATGGGCCCTGGAACACGGCTTCGACTACGTCTTCGAGATGGACGCAGACTTTTCCCACAATCCCAAGGATCTCCCGAAATTGTACAAAGCGTGCCTCGACGGTGCTGATGTAGCCGTGGGATCCCGCTATTGCAACGGCGTTAGCGTGGTGAACTGGCCCATCGGCAGGATCATCATGAGCTACTACGCTTCAGTCTATGTAAGGAAAGTATTGAGGATCAAAGTATTCGACTGCACTGCCGGCTTCGTATGCTACAAGCGTAAAGTGCTTGAGACAATGGACCTGGATGCTGTCAGGATGAAAGGATACGGCTTCCAGATCGAGATGAAATACACCGCCCACCGCCTGGGATTCAAGATTGCCGAAGTCCCCATAATATTCGTCAACCGCAAACTGGGCTCCTCGAAAATGTCTTCAGGCATATTCGGAGAAGCCTTCTGGGGAGTAATCTCCCTCCGTTTCCGCAAATTCCTGCCCAGGAGCTAGAATTGGAAATAGATAAAGGTCTGCATGTCCGAAGTAATGAACTGATAGAGGATTACGACGACAGCGACTACCACCAGCGCCATCACCGCCAGCGGCATTGAGGCAAACCAGATACGGTAACGCCTCTTGAAATTCTCAGGCAGCCAATGGATCAGCATTCCCAGAACTATCAGGATGAACACCATCTTGTACTGTGACAGTATCGCAGGGATCTGGGCCAGGTTCCAATGTGACCCGATCTGGCCTACCATGTTCTTGGCCGTGCTCCATGCCACTTCATTGGCATCCGCCGGATTGAGGTTGGACCCAGAACGGAAGAACAGCCTGGTAAAAGTTATGAATACGAATGTCTGGAAAACCGCCCATGCGTTCTCAAGCCACTTGAAACCGGCCTTTCCCCCGCAGAGATTATAAACCATCCTGATGAAGGCACCCGCGAAGGTGACGAGCATCCAGACGAAGAACATCCAGAAAACAGGCTTGCTCAGCTTCGCGCAAAGTCCCCATAGGACAGCGGTGATAATACCTGTAACGAGGACACGGACATATGCATTCATCCCCTTCCAGGCCTGATATATGAGCATTCCGAGCCCATTGAGGCCACCCCAGATCATGAAGTTCCAGCTGGCACCGTGCCACAGGCCGCCCAGGAGCATGGTGTCCATCCTGTTCAGGTTGCTCCGGATGCCCTTGCGAGAAGACGGGGAAAGCAAGGCGACAAGACCGATAACGGCTATTATGGCGGCAACGGAAATAGCTATCCACCAGCTTTTTGAGAGTGCAGCAGCAAGGAATGCTATCCCGATTATGATTGCATATGTCCCGAATGTAGCCTTCCGGTTACCGCCCAGCGGGATATAGAGATAATCCTTGAGCCAGCTTGACAGCGAGATGTGCCAGCGCTTCCAGAACTCAGGAGCACTGCGGGCCTTGTAGGGTGAATCGAAATTCTTGGGCAGGTAGAATCCCATTAGCATGGCGACTCCGGTGGCGATGTCGGTGTAGCCCGAGAAATCGGCATAAACCTGAAGCGAATAGCCGAAAAGGGCCGAGAGATTCTCGAATCCGGTGAAAAGCAGAGGGTTGGCGAACACCCTGTCATTCAGGTTCACAGCCAGGTAATCGCTGAGTATCAATTTCTTGGCAAGTCCGTTCAAGATCCAGAACACTGCGATGCCGAACTGCCTGCGGCCCAGGAAGAACTTCTTGTGAATCTGCGGGAGGAAATCGATCGCACGGACGATGGGACCGGCGACCAGCTGCGGGAAGAATGTGAGATAGAAGCCGAAATCCATGAAATTCCTCACAGGGGCTATCTTCTGCTTCCAGACGTCCACCACATAGCTGATTGCCTGGAAGGTAAAGAAGGATATGCCTACCGGAAGGAATATGGAATCAACGCTGAAATGTCCTTCGCCGAACATCTGGTTGCCGAGTTCGGCGATATAGTCGTGCACGGCGAACGACGTGCCGAAGAGATTGTTTACTATGTCAGTAACGAAATAGGCATATTTGTAATACGCCAGCACGGAAAGGTCGACCGCCACCGCAAAGACCATAAGGGCACGTCTTTTACGTCCATATGCCAGGATTCCGAAGAGATAGTTGAACACTACTACCGACACCAGGAGCATCAGGAAGAGGCCGCTGGTCTTGAAGTAGAAGAAAAGGCTGGCGAAGAACAAGAACGTGTTACGCAGGAAGACACGGTCTTTCAGCAGCGCGAAACCGGCAAAGACCAGGGCGAAAAAGGCCCAGAAATA
>CADCQP010000135.1 GCA_902803535.1 uncultured Bacteroidia bacterium
AATGGCCTTCTCCGTCATCTCGGAAAGCGAAGGCTCGTCCTTGGGATCCCTGTCCATTTCGAAATCCATGTTGCTGCTGTTGAAGATGGCCCATGTCTTGCCCTCCGCAGCGCGGAAAGCCTTCAGGTCATCGATGGCCACGGTAACACCCTTGTCGGCAGCGATTTCCCGGATTTCGTCGTTGATAAAGCGGGAACCACCTCCGAAAATCACGTCCAGTCCGTGTGACGCCATCTGGTAGGCGATGTCCTGGTAACGGCCCCTTACGGCAGTGTGGGCTGAAGTGGCTCCTGGAGTTGCATGGGGGAAGATGCAGGTCACGGCGACCCCGACAGCCTTGTTCTTGAGAACCTGGGCGGCCTCAAGGATCGTAGTGGCGGGCTGATATGCCCTTGCGGGATCGGTCGGCACGACATCCTGGCCGGGATGGGGTTCAGGGTAGATGGAGATGTTCCCGGCACGTGACGGGACACCCGTCATGTAACCGGACATGGCCGGAGCGGAGTCCGGGATGATCGCGTCGGAAAGACGGCTCTGGACGAATCCGCAGAGCCATGGGTCCAGGTTAAGCTTCCACTCGAGGGAATCGGACATGTATCTGTGGTACCAGCGTGCAGTAGCCAGGAGGCTGGAAGATGTGCCGTCCGTGATCATGACGATCAGGTTCTTGGTCGGCTTAATCTTTTCTGGGACGCCGTTCCTGGGCGCTGAAGTACAAGCTACAGCCAAGGACACGAGGGCGGCTGCAAGGATGAATCTCAATGATTTCATATTATAGGATAATTTTGGCCAAATTTACTAAAAAAACTTAACTTTGGGACTACATTAAAACTAATCATCAGATGCAGAGGATAGTGGAATGCGTCCCGAACTTCAGTGAAGGACGTGACAGACAAGTAATTGACAAGATCGTAGAAGCAATTTCAACTGCCGCGGAAGGCATCAAGGTCCTGAACGTGGATCCAGGAGAGGCCACCAACAGGACGGTCGTCACATTCACCGGATCACCAGAGGCTGTCTGCGAAGCTGCCTTCCAGGGCTGCCGGAAAGCGGCCGAGCTGATAGACATGCGCAAACACCACGGGACACACCCCCGTTCCGGTGCGATTGATGTCCTCCCCCTGGTCCCGGTGGCCGGGATCACACTCGAAGAATGCGCTGAGCTTGCCAGGAAACTGGCGGAAAGGATGTGGAAGGAACTGGGCATCCCATGTTACTGCTACGAGGCCAGCGCCTTCAAGAGCGAGCGGAAAAACCTGGCGGTCTGCCGTGCAGGAGAATACGAGGCGCTGGAAGAGAAAATGGCCGATCCGCAGCGAAAGCCTGATTTCGGTCCGGAGACCTTCCACGCCGATCCATGCTTGCGCACCGAAGAAGAAAAAGCCCAGTGGGAGACCATCTCCCGGTGCGGAGCCAGCAACGTCGGTGCAAGGGACTTCCTCATCGCCGTCAATTTCAACCTCAACACGACTTCTACCCGCCGCGCCATGGCCGTCGCATTCGATGTACGCGAAAAGGGGCGCAAGCTCCGGGAAGGCGGGAATCCCGCCGGAAAAATCCTCAAGGACGCCGACGGGAATCCCATCTGGCAGCCCGGGACCCTCAAGGGATGCAAGGCCATTGGCTGGTACATCCCTGAATACGGGATAGCACAGGTCAGCATGAACATCACCGACATCAACGCGACTCCCCTCCACAAAGCCTTCGACGAGGTCTGCAGGGCTGCCGGCGAGAGGGGCATGAGGGTCACCGGTACGGAAATCATCGGACTCGTCCCCAAGAGGGTGCTCACCGAAGCCGGGAAGTACTTCCTGCACAAGCAGAAACGCAGCAGCGGTGTCAGCGAAGACGAGCTCATCAAGATAGCGTCAAGGTCCATGGGACTCTCCGACCTGTCACCATTCGACCCGAAGAAGAAAGTCATCGAATATGTAATGGAGGACGAAGGAGAGGCCGCCCTGAGGGAGAAACTCATCCGAATGAGCGTCAAGGACTTCGCATATGAAACCGCATCCGAATCGCCCGCTCCCGGCGGAGGCAGTGTCTCCGCGCTGGTCGGCGCCCTCGGCGCCGCCCTTGCCACAATGGTGGCCAACCTGAGCGCAGGCAAACGGGGCTGGGACGACCGCTGGGAAGAATTCTCCCGGTGGGCTGAAAAAGGACAGGAAGTGATGGGCGAACTGCTCCGCCTGGTAGATGAAGACACCAGGGCATTCAACAGGATAATGGAGGCATATGCCCTTCCGAAGTCCTCCCCCGAGGAGATCGCCACACGCAGCGCCGCAATCGGGGAAGCGACCCTGAATGCGGCACAGGTACCGCTCGAGACCATGAAGGCTGCAGCCAAGGTACTCCCGATAGCCGAAGCAATGGCCAGGGACGGCAATCCCAATTCCTCCTCCGACGCCGGAGTCGCATCCCTGGCTGCACGGGCAGCCATCAGAGGCGCCGCCCTCAACGTCAGGATAAACGCTGACTCACTGGAAGACCGCTGCCTTGCGGAAAAACTCATAAAGCAGGCAGAAGAAATAGAAGCCACACTGAAATAACACTAGACATGACATTCAAGGAAGAAATCCTTGCAGGGATCCCTCAGGATGCCCTGCCGGAACCAAAGCCTTACGACCCTGACATCAATCACGCCCCAAGGCGCAAAGACATCCTGACAAAACAGGAAAAAGAACTGGCGCTGCGGAATGCACTGCGCTATTTTCCTGAAAAATTCCACTCCGCCCTCGCTCCTGAGTTCGCAAAAGAGCTGAAGGAATACGGACGCATCTACATGTACCGGTTCCGTCCGGATTACAAGATATATGCTCGTCCTATCGAGGAATATCCCGCCAGATGCGCCCAGGCGGCGGCCATGATGGCCATGATCCAGAACAACCTGGACGAGAGGGTTGCCCAGCATCCCCATGAACTGATCGTCTATGGAGGGAACGGCGCCGCTTTCCAGAACTGGGCACAGTACCGCCTTACGATGCAGTACCTGGCCAACATGACCGAAGACCAGACGCTTGCCATGTACAGCGGGTTCCCGATGGGGCTGTTCCCAAGCCACAAAGACGCCCCCAGGGCGGTCATCACCAACGGCATGGTGATTCCGAACTATTCCTCGCAGGACAATTGGGAAAGGTTCAATGCCATGGGAGTCAGCCAGTACGGCCAGATGACAGCCGGTTCCTGGATGTACATCGGCCCGCAGGGCATAGTCCACGGGACCACGATAACCGTAATGAACGCCGCACGGAAACAGCTTCGGAAACGGGGACTCCAGGGAACGGAAGAGCAGAGACACGGAATGCTCTTCGTCACCTCAGGGCTCGGCGGGATGTCCGGAGCCCAGCCCAAGGCAGGCAACATAGCCGGAGTGGTCAGCGTCACGGCTGAGATCAATCCCAAGGCGGCGCAGAAGCGCTATGACCAGGGATGGGTGGACGAACTCCACGATGACCTTGACAGCCTGACCGCTCGCATCCGCAAGGCCACACAGGAGAAGGAGACGGTGTCTCTGGCATATGTCGGTAACGTCGTGGATCTCTGGGAAAGACTTGCAGATGAGGGCATTGACGTCGACCTGGGTTCTGACCAGACTTCCCTCCACAATCCTTTTGCCGGAGGCTACTACCCCGCAGGATACTCACTCGACGAGAGCAAGAAGATGATGGCTGAAGACCCGCAGGGGTTCAAGGAAGCCGTCCATGCCTCCCTCAGGCGACAGGTCGCGGCAATAAACCGCCTCACTGCCAAGGGGATGTACTTCTTCGACTATGGCAACGCCTTCCTCCTGGAATCCTCCCGCGCAGGTGCCGACATACTCCTCCCGGACGGGTCGTTCCGCTATCCGTCATATGTCCAGGACATAATGGGGCCAATGTATTTCGACTACGGTTTCGGTCCGTTCCGCTGGGTCTGCATGAGCGAGAGGGAAGATGACCTCGCCCTGACCGACGAACTGGCTGTGAAAGTCCTGCTGGAAGAATCGGCTTCAGCACCGGAGGAGATCCGCGGCCAGATGCATGACAACGTGAAATGGATAGAGGAGGCCGGCCGCAACCACATTGTAGTGGGTTCCCAGGCCAGGATACTCTACGCCGACTGCGAAGGCCGCACGAAGATAGCCCTGGCGTTCAATGAGGCGATACGTGACGGACGCCTGCACGGCCCGGTGGTCCTGGGCCGTGACCACCACGATGTTTCCGGGACCGATTCGCCGTTCAGGGAGACATCCAACATATATGACGGTTCCAGCTTTACCGCCGACATGGCGGTCCAGAACGTCATCGGCGATTCCTTCCGCGGAGCCACATGGGTTTCAATTCACAACGGAGGCGGAGTCGGTTGGGGAGAAGTCATCAACGGAGGCTTCGGGATGGTGATCGACGGTTCGGAAGATTCAGCACGGCACATACGCCAAATGCTGTTCTGGGACGTCAACAACGGGATAGCCCGGCGCAGCTGGGCCCGCAACCAAGGGGCCATGCATTCCGCGATCCGTGAAATGGAAAGGACCCCGTCACTATGCATAACCATGCCGCATCTGGCTGACAAGGACATAATTGAAAAAGCACTAGAACAGACTGGAAACAATGCGTGAGATAACTTTTGAGCACCTGTCGCTCCACGACATCAAGGAAATAATAGACAACCACGAGCAGATCCGCCTCTCAAAAGAAGCCGAAGAGGCCATCATCAAATGCCGGAAGTACCTGGACAGCAAGATGGAAGACATCGGCCGCCCGGTTTACGGAGTCACCACCGGCTTCGGCTCGCTTTGTAACATAACCATCCCTGAGGACCAGCTGTCGCAGCTGCAGCACAACCTGGTCATGTCCCATGCCTGCGGCACGGGCGAAGAAGTCAATCCCACGATCGTGAGGATAATGCTCCTTCTCAAGGTACAGTCCCTGTCATATGGGCACTCGGGAGCCCAGCTCATCACCGTGCAGCGCCTGCTGGACATGTTCAACAATGACATAGTCCCGGTCGTCTACACCCAGGGCTCGCTGGGGGCATCCGGAGACCTGGTCCCGCTTGCGCATATGTCCCTTCCCCTCATCGGCATGGGGGAAGTCAGGTGGAAAGGGCAGGTCCTTCCCGCCGCGCAGGTGTGGAAGCAGATGGGATGGGAGCCCCTCACCCTTCAGTCAAAAGAGGGTCTCGCCCTGCTGAACGGGACACAGTTCATGAGCGCGCACGCCTGCTGGTCCCTTATCAAGAGCTACCGCCTGTCCAAGTGGGCCGATATAATTGGCGCCATGTCTCTTGACGCCTTTGACGGCCGCATTGAGCCCTTCCTGCCACTTACCCACAAGCTCCGCACACACACCGGACAACTGGACACCGCAGAAAGGTTCATGCATATCCTCCACTGCAGCGAGCTCATCTCCAGGGACAAGGTACATGTCCAGGACCCCTATTCTTTCCGCTGCATCCCGCAGGTCCACGGGGCCGTGAAAGACAACATCAGGTACGTCCGTTCGGTCATTGAGAATGAAATCAACTCGGCCACTGACAACCCGAACATATTCCCGGACGAGGACATGATCATCTCGGCCGGAAACTTCCATGGAGAGCCCATAGCGATCCCGATGGACGCCCTCGGAATCGCCCTTTCGGAGCTCTCGAACATCTCTGAGAGGCGCACCTACCAGCTTATTTCCGGGGACCGCGGGCTCCCGCGCTTCCTGGTGGCCAAGCCGGGCCTCAACAGCGGATTCATGATCCCGCAGTACACGGCAGCCTCGATAGTCAGCCAGAACAAGATGTACTCCTGGCCGGCCTCCGTGGATTCCATTCCTTCTTCGCAGGGGCAGGAAGACCACGTGAGCATGGGATCTAACTCCGCCACCAAACTTGTCAAGATTGCGGACAACTGCGAACGCGTCCTGGCCATCGAGCTGATGAACGCAGCCCAGGCGATCGATTTCAGGCGCCCGGCCAAGACTTCTCCCCTGCTTGAAGAGATTATCAGCGACTACCGCAAGGAAGTCCCCTTCGTGGACACCGACACCTACTTCCACCCGCTGATAATGGCTTCCATCGATTTCCTCAGGCGGGAGGATTATTTCAGGTTCTCGGAAAACGTACTGTAGTGAAAACCCTCATCAAGAACATAGGTCTGCTGGCCGGAATCGTCCCAGAAGGCGTCCTCCGCAAGGAAGGGACG
>CADCQP010000136.1 GCA_902803535.1 uncultured Bacteroidia bacterium
ACTCAGGAGAAACCATGCAAATCAAACTTTAACCAACAATACACCATGAAAACCAAAGTATTCATTCTCGCGGCAATGGCTGCATGCCTTGCGGTCCTGTCGTCTTGCAAGACTGAGAAAGACCCCATGGAGAGGGTCCGTGACCAGGTCCGCCAGGAGTACCTGACTCCGGCGAATCCCGCCGGGGCGGCTGAACTTCTCGCCAGCCAGCAGGCCGACGGTTCCTGGAGCGACATCAATTACAAGGACAGGTCAAGGGCTACATGGGCCCCTACGACCCATCTCAGCAGGATCGCCGTGATGTCGGCCAGCTATGAGAAAGAGAAGAAGGATCCGGCCATGTACGAAGGCATAACCAAGGGCCTGAAGTACTGGTACGCCGTCAAGCCCGTCAGCGACAACTGGTGGCACAATGACATCGGCTGGCCGCAGGTAATGCTCAACATATGCTGGATCCTCGACGACGACCTTCCCGCAGAAGTCAAGGAAGATGTCTTCGATGCCCTCAGGAAGATCGACTCGGACGCAGGTCCGGGACGTCCGGGCGGCGACCGCGCAAAGGTGATCGGCGACAACGCCAGGGCTGCGATGTACATGAGGGACTGGGAAGAGGCTGCAGAGCAGTTCCGCAACCTTGAGAACGAGGCCCACATAGCCAATCCGGAAGAGATAGTACGTGACCTCGGAGGATTCTCCGGAGCCAAGAACGCCAATCCCACCACCGGCCGCGGCATCCAGCCCGACATGAGCCTCCACCACAGGAATGACGGAGTTGACAACACCAACACATATGGCGCTGCCGTCGTAGACCAGTTCTCCTACTGGGGAGCCAAGCTCAAAGGCACCCAATACGAGCTCGATTCAAGGGCCGTCCAGTGCATAATCGACTTCTTCTTCGAAGGCACGCTCAAGCACACCTTCAAGTACATCTTCAATGAGCCCGGTTCATGGAACAGGGACCTTTCCCGCCCGGGTGTCAGCAAGCTCGCCCCGAGGTATGCAAAGGGCCTCAAAGCCATATGCGACGGCTACCGTGAGGCTGAACTGGACGATGTAATCGCCATCCAGTCAGGCGAAAAGGCCTTCGACAAGAGCTGGTGCAAGTTCTTCTGGTGCTCTCAGTACTTCATCTTCCAGAACCCGCAGTATGCGGCTTCCGTCAGGATGCACAACAAGATCACCATGAACATCGAATATCCCTACAACGGAGAAGCAATCCACAGCCACTTCCACGGAGACGGCTCCTCACACCTTTCCCTTGAGGGCAATGAGTACACCGGCCTCCAGGCAGTGTTCGACTTCACGATGTTCCCCGGAACCACATCCCTGCGGGTGAGTGAATTCCCCGAAAGGCCCCAGCTCATCGGCAAGTCCGACTTCGTGGGCGGTGTCACCGACGGCAAGGTCGGATCGGCGGTCTTCGACTTCATCAGCGGCTTCTACAACCTGACTGCACGCAAGAGCTGGTTCTTCTTCGACAAGGGATATGTCTGCCTCGGTGCCGGCATCAATTCCTCCGAGAAAGAGGACGTCGTGACCACTCTCGAGCAGTGCAACTCTGCCGGTGACGTAAAGGTTGAAGGCAACTGCGCCTACAACAAGGGAGTACTCTATGAGTCCCTCGACGGAAGCAAGCTCAACTGCATCGACGAGGAGCTCATGGGTGACTTCACCAACGTCGTAAAGGGCACGACATATGACAACAGGAAGGACACCGCGCGCGTCTTCAAGCTCTGGTTCGACCACGGGGTGAAGCCCAGGGACAAGTCATATGCATATGCGGTCATCCCCAGCGCCGGTTCCACCAAGGCAGCCGACCTCTTCAAGGTCCTCTCCAACACCAAGGACCTCCAGGCTGTGGAGAGCAAGGACGGCAAGATCGCGATGTTCAACTTCTACGTTCCCGGAACAGCCAGGTGGACAGGCGGAGAGATCGAAGTCAGCCAGCCCTGCGCCCTCATGGTCAACGACGGCAAAGCATATGTCAGCGATCCTTCCCGCAAGCTTGACAGGATCAACGTCACCATCAACGGCAAGCGCTCACTCACTCCGCTTCCCGTCTGGCAGCATGCCGGTGAGACACAGCCGGTAAAACAGCCCGCAAAGTAATATTCAGCAGATCGATATAATGAAGAAGTTTATTATTTCCGCCCTTTTCCTGGCCCTCTCCCTGACGGCTTTCGCCCAGACAGCCACGGAAATAGTAGAACGCATGGACAAGAAAATCTCCGCATTCGATGAGAAAGACGGAGTGGGCTTTGTAATGGAAATGACGATCCCGATCCTAGGGACATTCTCTGCCAAGACTGAAAGCAGGGGCGACAAATTACGCATGGAAATGCAGAAGGGCGACGTCCATTCCATAAACTGGAGTGACGGCACCACGCAGTGGGATTACGATGTCATCAAGAATGAGATTGTGATTACGAACGTCGACAAGAAAAAGGATTCCAAGACCGAGGGCGACGCCGAATTGTTCAAAGGCATATGCGACGGATACGATGTCTCGCTCGACAAGGAAACCGACAAGTTCTGGTTCATAAAATGCAAGAAGTCCAAGAACAACATGGAAAAGGACGACCCTAAAACCATGGACCTGATTGTCGAGAAAGGCACCTACAATCCCAAGAGCCTGAGCGCCAAGCTCAAAGGCATAACGATTACGATGAGGGACCTCGCCTACGGGATACCGGAATCACGGGTCACTTTCAATCCCGCCGACTATCCCACCGCGATAATCGTGGACAAACGCTAGCGAAGCCTCAACACTTATGTGGAGGTTAACACACTAACAATCAAAAGTTTAAAGTATGTGGCTGGTATCTGATTTTGATGCAAATTCAATATGTAAATGCAACTGATAGGAAAGTGATTGAATAGTAAGCAGAAAGAAAAAAAGGAGACAAGTTTTA
>CADCQP010000137.1 GCA_902803535.1 uncultured Bacteroidia bacterium
GCACCACCGAAGATGAAACGGTCATACATCGAGTATGTGAGGTTGATCTCGTCATTGACCATGACCTTGTCCATCATGAATGCCTCGCGAAGCCTCTGGGTGTCATAACCCTTGACATCCTGGGGATTGCAGGCAGTCTGGATCTTGTAGTTGACCTGAGCGGATACACCCAGGGTTGTAAGAACTGCCATAATAGTGAAGATTAACTTTTTCATTTCTGCTTGTCTTTTATTTCGAATTGGAAACTTCTTCAGCGGCACCGGTAGTCTCAGCAGCCTGACGTGCAAGGAAGGTTTCCTTGATGATCCTGCGGCGGTTGATAATGCCAAGGAAAGTGGTTACTGCTACCAAAAGGATGGCACCGATCCACTTGAGGCTGAAGGTAGTCCTGAAGATGGTCCATCCGAGAAGGCTGCCGGCGAAATCGAGCGAGCCTCCCTGGAATCCTTCAGGAATAGCCACTGCGGAGTCACCCGTACGGGCGAAGACATCCTGGGCAGCCGATGTGAAGAACGGAGCCATATCGGTGACGAAGTACAGCCCTACGATCAGGGCCACGAGACCTACGATGAAGGTCTTGAGCACATTACCCTTGGTGATCGGGAGGACTGCCGGGAAGAGGTAGAACATACCGGCCAGAGAAGCCAGCGGAAGGAACTCATTTCCAGGAAGGATTACTGCCAGGAAAATGATAACGGGGATCAGGAGGATTGAAACCACGAGGGTGGTCGGGTGGCCGATTACCAGGGCGGGGGACATTCCGATACTGAATGACACGCCGTGGAACTTCCTGGCTACCAGTTCCTGGGTTGCTCCTGCGATAGGCTTGAGACCCTCGATGAAGAGCACTGTGATACGCGGGATGAGCTCCATGACGGCTCCCATCTTGATTCCCAGTCCGAGGATGCGCGGGATGTCGCTGACAACCTGTGCCCAAGAAGAGCATGACAGCATTCCCACTGCGATACCGACGATGACTCCGATGAAGAGAGGCTCACCAAGCACACCGAATTTCTTCTTCATGCCCTCGGCGTCCAGATCCAGCTTCGAGAAGCCCGGGATCGCATCCATGCCCTTGTTCAGAAGCCATGCGAAAGGCACGAAGCTCTGGCAGAAAGGCTGCGGGATGGATATGCCGTCCATATCCTTGTAATAGCTCTGGAAGTCCTTCGTCGTCATGTCGGCCATGAAGATCGTGATGATGAAGCATATGATCGCGGCGAAGAAGCCCCACCATATATTCCCGAACGCGAAATAGACCACGGCGCCGATGAAGGCATAATGCCAGTAGTTCCAGAGGTCGATGTTGATTGTCTTGGTGGCTTTCACCAGGAGCAGCAGGATGTTGACACCCAGGCAGACCGGGATGATGAATGCACCCACGGTGGTGTTGTAAGCCACTGAAGCGGCAGCCGGCCAGCCCATGTCGAATATGCCCAGATTCAGGTCATAAATCTCAGTCATGGTCTTCAACGGGCCGCTCATGCTGCTGGTGAGAAGGGCGGTGACAACGCTCAGGCCGACGAAACCGACACCCACCAGGAGGCCGCTCTTGAGAGCCTTGCCGAACTTGATGCCGATGCAGACACCCAGGATGGTGAATATGATAGGCATCATGACGGCCGCCCCAAGGCCAATGATATAGGAAAATACCTGTTCCATTATTTCTCTATTACGATTTCAAGAGGTTTGACGAATTTCTCCTGATATGATTTCAGGATTGCTGACCAGTCCTCGAGGGTGGACACTGCACCGGCCTTGGACCATGAGCTTCCGAACCAATAGGAGAACTGGGAACCTGGAGCATATGAACTGCAGGCCAATACATGTCCGATAGCACCGGCACGCTGCGGCAGGTCCTCGGGGGTGAAGGGGACATATGCCACCTCATCAACCGGAGCAGCGAAAACGCAGCCAACGAATATGTTTCCGTTCTGGCCGACGTTGCGGTCGCCCAGGTCGGCATATCCGAGCCATGCTCCCGTGTCATCCTTTCCGCATGCATATGCCTCGGGATTCTCGGGATGCACTACGACACCGGCCACGATGGGGGTCTTGCCGGAAAGTCCTTCGAAGGAAACGGAAACATTGTTCATGTATGAACCCTTGTCGAGGGTGATTACCCTGGTCTCCTTGACGGTCTTGCCGTCAACGGTAACCGGCGAATAGGTGAAGCGGGCGCGGAAACGGAGCGGTCCCTCGTCGAGGACCTCCTGGGTCACGTAGCACCAGGGATAAACCAACTCACCGTTCTGGTTGACGAGGGCGTCAGTACCGCATCCGAGGGTCGGACCGACTCCATATGAATCCATTCCGTTCCCGTGATCGAGGTGGAAGGACATCTCGGACTTCTTGTCGAAGCGGTAGTTCATGACCGGATAGGTTACGCTCTTGGTGAAGACATCATAGCCGAATGCACGCTCTCCCCTCTTCTGGAGGGCCGGACCATATGTCCTGTAACCGCTCATGTCGTTCTCCCATATGAAGTCGTCGAGGCGGTCGGGCCTGATGTTGCCCAGGCAGAGGGTGTCCTGCGGAGCAGGCTGGCCCTTGGCTATCTTGTAGGAAGCTGAGCCATTGGCACCTACGGTAGCGGGGAAGAGAAGCTTCCCGTCGCTGGTGAGCTGCCAGGGGACTTCTCCCTCGGCTCCGGTCACGGTGAAAGCGCCTTTGAACTGCTCCACGAGGGCAGCGCTGACTTCCACCACCTCCCCTTCCCTGTTAACTGAAAGGGGATTGCTGACGGTGACGGTCACCGCTTTGGGTGCGCAGGCCGTCAGCGCCAGCAATATCATTAACTTGAAGTGCCTCATTTGGGCTGCTTTCCGATGTAAGCGAGGATACCGCCGTCAACATAGAGGATGTGGCCGTTGACTGCGTCGGAGGCGTGTGATGCCAGGAAGACTGCCGGGCCGCCGAGTTCGGAAGGATCGAGCCAGCGTCCTGCCGGGGTCTTGGCGCAGATGAAGCTGTCGAAAGGATGACGGCTTCCGTCCGGCTGGCGCTCGCGCAGAGGAGCGGTCTGCGGGGTGGCGATGTAGCCGGGGCCTATGCCGTTGCACTGGATGTTGTACTCGCCGTACTCGGAGCATATGTTGCGGGTGAGCATCTTGAGTCCGCCCTTTGCTGAGGCATATGCGGAAACGGTCTCACGTCCGAGCTCTGACATCATCGAGCATATGTTGATGATCTTGCCTTCGCGGCGCTCCATCATTTCGGGAATGACGGCGCTGGAGACGATGAACGGACCTACGAGGTCGATGTCGATGACCTGCTGGAACTCTGCGCGCTTCATCTCGTGCATCGGGATGCGCTTGATGATGCCGGC
>CADCQP010000138.1 GCA_902803535.1 uncultured Bacteroidia bacterium
CGTGCGAGTCCCAGATTTTGTCAAATAGAGTGTTCAATCTACGAATTTGTTAATGCAATCCACATATGCCTCTATCGAGGCGGTCACGATGTCGGTGCTGGCCGCGAAGCCATAATAGATGTGTCCGTCGTTCTCTACCTGCATGTGCACCTTGCAGCAGTCATCGGCACCCTTCGACACACCCTGGATGGTGAACTCGTTGATGGTTATATGCCGTTTGATGATCTGCCTGAGTGCGTTGATCGAGGCGTCGACCGGGCCGTTGCCCGTAGCGGCCGCCTCGAACTTCTCCCCTGCTATGTCCAGGCCGATGGAAGCGACGGGTTTCATCCCTATGCCGCTGGTGGCCTGCAGCCAGTCCACCTTCACATGATGGTTCTTGGACCTCTCGCCTCCGGCGAGCATAAGTATGTCATCATCATGTATTTCCTTCTTCTTGTCAGCAAGACGGAGGAAGTCCTGGTAAACCTGGTCGAGCTTCTCGTCATCCAGATGGACTCCGAGGCTTTCAAGGCGGTATTTCAGGGCGGCGTGACCGCTTCTCGCAGTGAGGACTATCGAGTTGTTGTCCAGGCCGATGTCACGGGGATCGATGATCTCATATGTAGTGACATTCTTCAGGACGCCGTCCTGGTGTATGCCGGACGAATGCGCGAAAGCGTTCCTTCCGACAATGGCCTTGTTGGGCTGAACCGGCATATTCATCAGTCCCGAGACCATACGGCTCAGCGGATAGATCCTCTTGGAGTTGACGTTGGTGTCCAGCTTAAGTTCCTTGTGGGACTTGAGGATCATCACGATTTCTTCAAGGGAGGTGTTTCCCGCCCTTTCGCCGATCCCGTTGATGGTGACCTCGCACTGCCGGGCCCCGTTCATCAGTCCGGCCATCGTGTTGGCCGTCGCCATGCCGAGGTCATTGTGGCAGTGGGTGGAGATAATGGCATTCTCTATCCCGGCCACATGGTCGCAGAGGTACTTGATCTTGGCCCCGTATTCCTCCGGCAGGCAATAGCCGGTGGTGTCAGGGATGTTGACCACGGTGGCTCCCGCCTTGATGACGGCTTCCACCACCCTGGCCAGGAACTCATTGTCCGTACGGCCTGCGTCCTCAGCGTAGAACTCTACGTCCTCTACATACTTCTTCGCATGCTTCACAGCCCTGACGGCCCTTTCGAGGATCTCCTCACGGGTGGAGTTGAATTTGTATTTTATATGGAGGTCAGAAGTGCCTATACCCGTGTGGATCCTCCCCCTCTTGGCATATTTGAGGGCCTCGGCGGCAACATCGATGTCTTTCTCGACTGCCCGGCTGAGGGCGCATATGGTCGGCCATGTAACAGCCTTGGAGATTTCAACCACTGAGTTGAAATCCCCCGGGCTGGAGATCGGGAATCCTGCTTCTATGACATCTACCCCCAGAGACTCCAGGGCCTTGGCCACCTGGATCTTCTCAACAGTGTTGAGCTGGCATCCAGGGACCTGTTCCCCGTCCCGGAGAGTGGTGTCGAATATGTAAACCCTGCCGTCCATCATCAGTCATTCTCGGGACGCAGACGCCTTACATCTGCTCCGGTGCGCCAGAGCTCGCTTTCGCGCAGGGCCTTGAGCTCTTTCTCGAGGCCTTCACGGTAACCTGGCTTGGAGTTGGCGTCGATGGAAATCTGGGCCTCCTTGCCGCTGGCTACGCTCTCATAGAGCTTCTCGAAGACAGGCTTGGTTGCATCGTGGAACGGTCCCATCCAGTCCAGGGCACCGCGCTGGGCGGTGGTAGAGCAGTTGGCGTACATCCAGTCCATGCCGTTTTCAGCGAACAGGGGCATCAGGGACTGGGTCAGTTCCTCAACGGTCTCGTTGAACGCCTCCGAGGGGGAATGGCCGTGCTCGCGCAGGGTCTCGAACTGCGCAAGGAGGATGCCCTGGATGGCACCCATGAGGGTTCCGCGCTCTCCGGTAAGGTCGGAATAGACCTCATGCTTGAAATCGGTCTCGAAGAGGTAACCGGACCCGACTCCGATTCCGAGGGCGAGGGTACGCTCAAGGGCCCTGCCCGTAGCATCCTGGTAAACCGCATATGAGGAATTCACTCCCCTGCCCTGCAGGAAGAGCCTCCTGAGGGATGTACCTGAACCTTTGGGAGCGACCATGATGACATCAACGTCCTTCGGGGGCACGATGCCGGTGCGGTCGTTGTAGGTGATTCCGAAGCCGTGGGAGAAATAGAGGGCCTTCCCGGGGGTAAGGTGTTTCTTTACGGTAGGCCACACTGCTATCTGGGCGGCATCGGAGACCAGATACTCGATCACTGTTCCCCTCTGGCAGGCCTCTTCGATCTCGAAAAGGGTCTCGCCGGGGACCCAGCCGTCAGCAACGGCTTTGTCATAGGTCTTTCCCTTGCGCTGTCCGACGATCACGTTGAATCCGTTGTCACGGAGGTTGAGGGACTGTCCCGGTCCCTGGACACCGTAGCCGATGATGGCGATGGTTTCGTCTTTAAGGACCTCACGTGCATGTTCGAGGGTGAATTCTTCACGGGTGACGACATTCTCTTCTACGCCGCCAAATTTGATTTTTGCCA
>CADCQP010000139.1 GCA_902803535.1 uncultured Bacteroidia bacterium
CATCTTCTTGCCCTCGCGGATGAAATGGATGACGGCCTTGTCCCCAGGATGGAAAGAATTCACCTTGGCCTGAAGTTCGGAAGCGGTGTTGATCGGGGTGTTGTCCATCGCGATGATCACGTCCTCGTGCTTGAGTCCGCCCTTGTCAGCAGCGCTGCCCTTTGAAACCTCGTCTATATATACGCCCTTGGTTTCAGAAAGTTTCAGGTCCTTGGCTATTTTATCGTTTACAGTACCCATTGTAACTCCGAGCCTTGCACGCTTGACCGAACCGAAATCGATCAAATCGCCCACGACCTTCTTCACGATGTTGGTAGGCACTGCGAATGAATAGCCGGTGTAGGTCCCGGTCTGGCTGATGATGGCGGTGTTGATTCCCACCAGCTCACCCTTCTTGTTCACCAGGGCTCCTCCGGAGTTACCGGGATTGACGGCGGCATCGGTCTGGATGAAGGATTCGATCCTGAACTGTCCGTCATTCTGGCTGAGGTTGGAACGGCCCTTGGCACTGACGATTCCGGCGGTAATGGTACCGCGGAGCTCCTCTCCGAGCGGAGAACCGATCGCGAGGACCCACTCGCCCAGGCGAAGGTTGTCGGAGTCGGCCATCGGGATGGACGGAAGTCCGGTCGCATCTATCTTCAGAAGAGCGACGTCGGTAGCGGAATCGCTGCCGATGATCTGGGCCTCATATGTCTTGTTGTCATTGAGGGTGACTTCGACCTTGGTAGCATTGGCGATCACATGGTTAGCGGTCACGATGTAACCGTCGGGACGGATGATCACGCCCGAACCGGAACCGCTCTGCTCACGCTGGCGGGGCATCTGGTCTCCGAAACCGAAGAAATACCTCAGGAACGGGTCCATCTGGCTGTAGTCCACATTGGACTGGATAGTGACCTTCACATAGACAACTGCGTCCACCGCGGATTCAGCTGCATATGTAAGGTCGGGGTAATCGGTGTCTGCCAAATTGACAGTGGGCCTGTATGTTGTTTCGGCAGGATCCTGGGAAGCGACGGCACGCGCTGCATCGCCGGCAGGCTGGGATGCGCATGCAGTGAGCATGCAGCATGCAGCTGCTCCGCAAACCATGGCGGAGGCCAGCACATTTACAAAAATAGATCTTTTCATATTTCCGTTTTTTAACATTTGTTTCCGGGAGACAGATTTTTCAAATTACATGCCACTCGCCGCCGAAGAAATGTTTTCATAATGTGAGATTATTTCCTATATTTGTAGGAATGAAAATAACGATATAAGATATCATGAAATTCCAAGTCTCAAGCGCCGGGCTTCTCAAAGCCCTCATGGACATCTTCAAGGCTGTGCCGGTAAAGTCCCCCACCCCGATACTCGAAAATTTCCTTTTCTGCCTCAAGGACTCCAAGCTGGTCCTGACGGCTTCGGACTCGGAGCTCACCCTACGCACGACCATAGAAGTCTCATCCTGCGATGAAGAAGGCGAGATGGCCGTCCCGGCCCGCAATTTCCTCGACCTGCTCAAGGAGATTCCGGACCAGCCGATCGACATAAGGACCGTAAGCGACTCATCCTTCGAATGCCGCTGGATGAGCGGAAACTCCCAGCTTCCTTATTTCCCGGCAGGAGACTACCCGGAAATCAAGATGGCCGGAGAGGATTCCATCAAGGTGAGCTTTGACGCCGCAGACCTGATCGACGGAATCTCCGGGACCGTATATGCCACCGCGGACGACGAGATACGTCCCGCGATGAACGGTATCTTCTTCGACATCGACACCGAGTCCACCACCCTGGTGGCATCCGACTCGCACAAGCTCATATGCTACACCACAAGGCAGGTAAAGGCGGCCGACAAGGCATCCTTCATCCTCCACAAGAAGCCCGCCGGCGTCCTCAAGCAGATCCTCGGCAAGGAAGACGGAGAGGTCAAGGTGGAATTCGACGCCAGCACGGTGGTCTTCTCCTTCGGCCAGACGATCATGGTCTGCCGCCTGATAGTCGGGAAGTACCCGCGCTACCGCGACGTCATCCCGAAGAACAACTCGAACATCCTCAAGATAGACCGCGTACAGCTCCTGAACACCGTGCGCCGCGTTGCGGTCTGCTCCAACAAGGCATCCAACCACATCAAGTTCGCCCTTGCCCCCGGACAGATCGAAATCACCGCACAGGACCTCGGCTTCTCGATCGCAGCATATGAGAAAGTCCCCTGCGACTACAGCGGAGACAGTTTCTCGATAGGCTTCAAGTCTACGTTCCTTATCGAGATCCTGAGCAACATGTCATGCAGCGAGGTCGTCATGAAGTTCGCCGACGCACGCCGCGCAGCCCTCATAGTTCCTCCGGAAGAGGAGACCGAGAAAGAAAAAGTCTGCGGCATCCTGATGCCCATAATGATTTCGTAGGAAATGGAACTGAACCTTCAGAGGCCCCTGCTTTTCTTCGACATAGAGAGCACCGGCCTCAATATCCCTGTCGATTCGATCGTAGAACTCAGCTTCGTAAAGGTCTTTCCAGGCGGAGAGCAAAGGATAAAGACCTGGAGGATAAGGCCGTGGGCTTTTGCATGCGACCAGTGGGGACACCCGCTTCCCCCGGAGAAAGGAGCCCAGAGGCCGATAGCCCCCAGCGCATCCGCCGTCAACGGCATCAAGGATGAGGACCTGAGGGACTGCCCACGCTTCTTCGAAGTGGCCGACGAAGTGGTCGGATGGCTGAAAGACGCCGACCTGGCCGGATTCAACTCCGCCAAGTTCGACCTCCCCATGCTGGCCGAAGAGATCGAAAGGGCCAGGTTTTTTGCGGGCAAGGACCTGGACATCAACCTCCACGACAAGAAGATGGTCGATGTGCAGAACATCTACCACGTCATGGAGCCCCGCAACCTCAAGGCAGCCCACCGTTTCTATTGCGGAGGCCGCGACTTCGACAACGCCCACACTGCCGAAGCTGACACCATCGCGACATATGAAGTCCTCAAGGGACAGCTCGACATGTACAGCGAACCATCCGAAGACCATCCCCAGGCCCTCAAGAACGACGTGGACTTCCTGGCCTCCTTCATGGTGCGTCCTAAGCCCCTGGACTATGCCGGGAGGCTAATCTGGAACGAGCAGCACGAGGCCGTAGTCAACTTCGGGAAGCATAAGGGCAAGACAGCCAGGGAAGTCTGGGAGAGCGAACCGTCCTATTTCTCATGGGTTGAGCGCGGGGATTTCACCCTGGACACCAAACGTCAGTTCAGCCTGCTGCGCAAGCAGTTCGAGAAAGAGCGCAGGGAGCAGAAGGAAATCGACATGAGTACACCGCCTACAGAGGACTCGCTCAGGCAATTACAGAATAAATTCAGATTCCAATGAATATAATCGTTAGGACTTTTGGCGGCAAGACAGTAGCCAGGCCGGACACCACATGGGACAGGAAAAGCGAAGACTTCTTTCCTCCCGAGAGCGTCCAGAGCCTCAGTCTCGTTCCCGTCCTGACCGGAAGGGTCAGCAAGACCGGTAAATGCGTTTCGGAAAGATTCGCCAGCCGTTATTTCGATGTCATAGGCTTCGGTGCCCTGCTCTACCCGGAGAATTTCATTGACGGGAGCCCCGAAGGATTCGCCATGGCGTCCTGCCTCGACCACAGCACCTACATCCCTACGCCTTTCTTCCAGAAGGTCACACTCGGGCAGGAAGACAACTGGTTCAGGCTCAGCAGCAACGGCAAAGTGCTGTTCGAAGGCAACACGTTCATCGAGGAGCAGCTCGAAAAGGCCATATGCGAAGCTACAAAGACATCTTATATCCGCATTGGCGACATTGTAGCCCTGGAGCTTTCTCCCCGCATCCCACTGATGGCAAGGGAAGACGGCATCGCACAGGTCAGCGCAACCTGGTGCGATCGCACGATCATGGATTTCAAGGTCATATTCTAGCTATTCCAGCCTGATGTAGTAGTTCAGCGGGGCCGGCGTCCCGCTGAGAATGTTCCGAAGGTCAGACAGGACTAGGTCGGGCCTCACCACTCCGCTTTCCCAGAAATCATTACCCCCCGAAGCTACAGTACGGAGGTTGTTGTTGTATATCTCTTCGGGAAACTTCCTGAACAGGCTGTTGACTGCATACAGCTGGTCCTTGGTACGGCATCCTCCGGGATTCAGCCAGACATCGGCCTGGAGCGCAAGCGAAAGAGCCTCCTCTAAACTGATTACGGAGGACCCGGAAAGTCCCTTCCGGGCTCCCAGGACGACCCCGCCTGCATCACGGACCAGCTGCGACATGTAATTGTCCTCCCCCGGCACGTACCACATCCCGGCATATGGGATGTTGAGTATGGCTTTCCGGGGCTTGTCAGTATGGACTGCCTGTGAAAGATATGATTCTTTGATTGATGAGAACAGGGAATCCGCCAGGGCGAGCTTACCGGTCAGGGCTCCCGCGAAGCGGAGGTATTCAGCCCTCGCGAGGGGATGCGATTCCAGGTGCTCGTTGACAATGACCACGCGCACCCCGAGTGAACGCAGCTTTGCGACATATGGCGGGACGGATGCGGAAAGGGAATATGCCAGTACCAGGTCAGGATTGAGCCCAAGCACTTTTTCATAATCCAGGGCCGCATCATAGCCTACCTCCGCTGCGTTCTCGCGGACCTTTTCCCCCCACAGGTAGCCGACACCGGATACACCCACCGCAACAGAATCACAGCCAAGCGCTTCCAGGAATCCGACATGCGAAGAGGACATGCATATGATCCTCCCGAAAGGATGGTCTATGAGGAGCGTATCACGCGAGAGGTCAAAAGGCGAGATGCTCACAAGGAGGGAATCTCCCTGAAGGGTGAACCAGCGGGCGGCAATGCCATCCGGTGCAGCAGGGGCAGCTGCACGGCGGGAACATGAGCACACTGCAAGCGCCAGCGAAAATACAAGGATGGCAAATGGACGGTTCAACCTGGGCATGCCTCAAATTTACAACTTTTTGCCTTATCTTTGCGTAAAATGATTGAAAGCATATGCCCGGTTTCGACAAAAAGACGCAAATGATGGACGCCGGTTCAGTGTTCTATAAGACACCGGACGGATTCGGCTACGCACTCGGGGCGGTAAAGTCGGTGCTGACTCCGCTTGGGAAACTATACGAAGTCTCCGAAGACGGGGGAAAATTCTCCGAATCGGTAAGGCTTGGAGACCTGCCCGACTCCATTGAAGAGGCTGACTTCTTCCTGGACTGCTCCACCCCGTGGAGAAACCGCTACATCTCCTGCAAAGTCGAAGATTCCCCGATGGATCCGGAAACTGAAGGGACCCACAGATATGCCGTCCGCCTCCGGGAGGGGAACAGCAACACCCTCCTCAGGCGCTCACTTCTTATCTGCTCAGCCGTCATCCTCCTGCTGGTACCGTTCCTATGCGGATGGGGATTCATTGCAAAGATGGCCGGACTGTGCGTATCAGTACTGTGCCTGTGGCTTCTTGTAAGCCCGAGCGAGAGCCAGCAGAAAAAAGTGGAGCACATCAAAGAAAGCCTCAAATTTCCTTGATTCCCATTTTTTTTATATATTTGCAGCCCGTTCACTTCTGGTGAGCACATGCCACTTTAGCTCAGTCGGTAGAGCAGCGCATTCGTAACGCGCAGGTCGAGAGTTCGAGCCTCTTGAGTGGCTCCATGTTTTCTGAAATTACCGTGATCGGAGGAGGCGCCTCCGGCCTCATGGCTGCTTTCAGTGCTGCCAAAACGATCTCGGAATCATCTTCTGAAGCATCAGTCACAGTCCTGGAAAAGATGCCCCGGCCGGGGAGGAAAATCATGATCACCGGCAAGGGAAGATGCAATTTCACCAATTACAAGGAGTGGGAATCCTTTTCACCGCACATCCGTTCCAAAGCCTCCGCCGTACGGCCGGCCTTTTTCAATCTTCCGCCTTCAAAAGTCATTGAATTCTTCGAGGGACAAGGAGTCCCGACAGTGGTTGAACGCGGCGACAGGGCATTTCCGCAGTCTCATATGGCATCTGACATCGTTGACGCCCTTGTGAGGGCCTCAACTTCCCTCGGAGTGAAAATCCATCCTGGAGTCCAGGTAGGAAAGGTCTCATTTGATCCCGAAGGCGACGTGTTCAACCTGGATGCCGGAGACAGGGTTTTCTCCTGCAGGCGTCTGATCATCGCCACCGGCGGGCTGTCCTACCCTTCTACAGGTTCCAGCGGAGACGGTTACTCTTTTGCCGCTTCGCTGGGTCATAGCATCTCTCCCCTGTTTCCCTCACTGACTGCAATCGTCCCCAAGGGTTACAAGATCCATGGTGCTGACGGTACTGGGCTCCGCGGCCACATCGACCGAAGCATCCCCGTCTCGGCGGCAGGCAGGCAGCTCATGGGCATTTCCCTGAAGAACTCGGGCCTGGCCCTGTTCCTGGACGGCAACGAGGTCCACAGGGTCATGGGCGACCTGGATTTCACCGACGGAGGTCTCGAAGGACCTCTGGGATTCCAGGTAAGCAGGGAATGCGTCAAGGGACTGGTCAACGGCCGCAAAGCCGCAGTATCAATCGACCTGAAGCCCGCTGTCGGCGGGGATGAGCTTCTGGGCCGGCTCCGCCGCCTCTGGTCGGAAATCCAGGCCGACCCGCGGAGCGCCGGGATGCATATGGACCGTATGTTCAGGGTCCTCTTGGGCAAAGTCCTGCCCCACGGCCTGATCGACGGTTTCCTGGCATGGAATCCCGGCCTTGGCAAGGGTGCGGACCTGGAAATGCTTGCACGCCGCCTGAAAGACTGGCGCATGGAGATTGAAGGATTCGTGGGATATGAAAGGGCTGTTGTGACTGCAGGAGGCATCCCCACGGAGGAGATCATAGCCAAGACACTTGAATCGAAAAGACAAAAAGGATTATATTTGTGCGGAGAATTGCTGGACGTGGATGCCGACACCGGAGGCTACAACCTCCAATGTGCATTCTCTACCGGATTCCTGGCAGGACTCAGCGCAGCAAAATCAATCATTGGCAGATAAATCATTATTACATACGTATTTCTTTACCATGAAAGAGCGTTTCTTAATCCTCGCGGCCGTGTTGGCCGTATTCATGCTGGCCGGATGCAGCGGCAAGTATGAGACTGTAAAAGGTGACCCGATGGGCACTAAGATCTACACCCTGGACAACGGACTCAAGGTTTACATGACGGTGAACAAGGAGCAGCCCAGGCTCCAGACTTACATAGCAGTCCGCAGCGGTGGTAAGAACGACCCCTCCGACAACACCGGACTGGCCCACTATCTTGAGCACCTGATGTTCAAGGGCACAGAGCAGCTCGGCACATCCGACTACGCCGCGGAGAAGCCGATGCTGGATGAGATAGAATCCCTGTACAATGTTTACAGGACCAAGACAGACCAGAAGGAAAGGCTGGCGATCTACCACGTCATCGACTCGATCAGCAACGTTGCCTCGAAATACGCCATCCCGAATGAATACGACAAGGCGATGCAGATGATCGGTTCACAGGGGTCCAATGCCTTCACTTCCAATGACGTCACCTGCTATCAGGAAGACATCCCTTCCAACCAGATAGAGAACTGGGCCAAGATTCAGTCGGGCAGGTTCAAGAACATGGTGATCAGGGGTTTCCACACCGAACTTGAAGCCGTGTACGAAGAGAAGAACAGGGGCCTCAACGATGATGGCGAGAAGGCAATCGACGCCATCGACTCCATGCTCTTCAAGAACCATCCCTACGGCACCCAGACAGTCATCGGGACCCAGGACCACCTGAAGAATCCCTCCATCACGGCCATCAAGCACCAGTTCGCCACCATGTATGTCCCGAACAACTGCGCCATATGCGTTTCAGGTGATTTCGATCCCGACGAGTTCGTGGCCATAATCGAGAAGTACTTCGGTGACTGGAAACCGAACGACAACCTTCCTGAATTCACATATGCACCGGAAGAGCCCATAACCGCGCCGAAGTCCAAGGACGTTTACGGCACCGAGGCTGAGTTCACGATGCTGGCCTGGAGATATCCCGGGCAGTCCACTCCCGAAGGCGAAATCGGCTCCATCGTGTCCTCGATACTCTACAACGGACAGGCAGGACTGATAGACCTGGATGTCAACCAGGAGCAGAAGGTCCTGGAAGCCGCTGCCTTCGGATACGGAAGGACCGACTACGGAATGATGGTGCTGGAAGCATACCCGAAGGAAGGCCAGACCCTTCAGGAAGCGACAGACGTCCTGCTCGCCGAAGTTGACAAACTCCGCCGCGGCGACTTTGACGAATCCCTCATCACCGCCTCCGTCAACAACTACAAGCTCCAGCAGATGCGCTCCCTTGAGCGCAACAGCTCCAGGGCCATGAAGTTCGTGGATTCCTTCATCGACGGCTGCAGCTGGGAGGAAACCGTGGGCCAGCTCGGCCGCCTGGAGAAGGTCACAAAGGAAGACGTCGTCGCATGGGCCGGGAAATGGCTCGCGCCCCAGGGATATGCAGTCGTTTACAAGCATCTCGGAATCGACAACAGCATCAAGAAGATAGACGCGCCCAAGATCACTCCGATCGCCACAAACCGCGACAAGGAGAGCACCATGCTCGCTGAGATCAGGACTGCCGACATCAAGCCGATAGAGCCGGTCTTCACAGACTTCTCCAAGGACATGACAGCAAGCACATATGCCGGAGGGGAATTCCTCTACAAAAAGAACGAGCTCAACGACATCGCCACCCTCGTCCTTTCATATGACACGGGAATCCTCGACGACGCAGCCCTCCCCCTGGCATTCGACTACCTCGACTACCTCGGAACAAAGGAAAGGAGTGCATCGGAACTGGCGACCGCGATGTACGGGCTCGCAAGTTCTTTCAGCGCTAATGTCAGCGACGGGACCACTTCAATCATGATCAACGGCCTGGGCGAGAACATCGGAAGCGCCCTTGACATGGTCTGGGACCTGGTACAGAACGCCTCCGCGGATGAAGACGTCCTCGCCGGCCTCAAGGCCGACATGCTCAAGAACCGTTCAGACAGCAAGCTGAACCAGAGGGCGAATTTCTCAGCCATGAGCGATTACCTCCGCTACGGTCCTGATTATGTAAAGGCTACGACACTCTCCAACAAGGCCCTGATGGACATCACTTCCGAAGAACTCCTCTCCAAGGTCAGGTCCCTCGCGGGCAAACAGCACAGGATCCTGTACTACGGCCCGCAGAGCATCGAAGAAGTCACTGCGATGCTCCAGGAGCACCACAAGGTCTCCGGACAGCCCGAGCCCCTCACCAGGAAGTACGCAAAACTCATCGAGACCCCCTCTGCGGAAGTGATCGTCGCTCCCTACGATGCCCGCCAGTTCAACTACACCCAGTTCTCCAACCGCGGCGAGACCTACGATGCGTCCAACTCCGCGGGAATCCGCCTGTTCAACGAGTATTTCGGAGGCGGAATGGGAGGTGTCGTATTCCAGGAAATGCGTGAAGCAAGGGCACTTGCATACAGCGCCGGAGCCAGGCTTTCCGAGCCGTCCTACAAAAACGGACCCTACACCTTCACCGCCACCATCGGATCACAGAACGATAAGCTCCACCAGGCTGTAGAGACCTTTGATTCGATCATCAATGACATGCCTGAGTCGGACAAGGCATTCGACAATGCGAAGGCAGGCCTGCTCTCCAGGCTCCGCACGAACCGGACCACGGGAATCGGAGTCCTGAACAGCTACCTCATCTGCAAGGAGCTCGGACTCTCCGAACCGGTTGACAAGGCTGTGTTCGAGCTGGTTCAGGGCATGGAGCTGAAAGACCTGAAGGCAGTACAAGAGAAATGGGTCAAAGGACGCACCTACCACTACGGAATCGTAGGTGACATTGCCGACCTCGACATGCCCTACCTCAAGAGCCTCGGCCCGGTGAAGGTAGTGACCTCCGAAGAGATTTTCGGATATTGATGATGCTATAAGGCAAACTCAGTGACATTTTTCAGGCCGGGAATCCCGTAATAGGATTCGACGAGGTCTCCTTTCAGCCAGACAGTATGGCCAAGGACCTGAGGATTGTCAACCAGATTAAGGGCGTCCCTCGCGGCGCCCTTTTTCAATTCCACGCTCAGGCAGAATGCCTTGGACGAGACTGAAGTCCGCGAAGAAATGGCAATGTGGGTGTTGGATTTGAACGGAGGCTTGAAGCTGATCCCTTCGGATGACGAAGAAAGGTCCCCGCCGACAATGCAGCCGCAGACCCAGACACCTTTCAGGCCGGCCGACGCCCTTGCATCCCCGACCCCGAGGGCGGTCTGCATCGTACTGCCGGCCTCGCCCTCTCCCCCGAGTTCGTAGTCTTCGTCATTCCAGTTGCGGGTAGTATCGACCGAGACGCTCAGGTTTCCCCCGGTGGCGGATGAAGGGACCTTCAAGCCGACCGTGAGGATCTCACGGGCTTCCAGTTCACGGGTGAAAAGCACCTTGTCCTCCCCTTCATCGGATAGTACCACGGTGATGTCCCCGGGATTGAAATAGCCTATCCTCTTCTCCCCGTAATCATATGGCAGCTGACCGAGGGCGGAACGCGCGTACAGGACACCTTTCGGGAAAGCCGCCGGGAATCCGGGATCCAGTTTCAGCCTGAGCCCTGAATTGACCTGCCGGCAAAGCAGTTCCACATCCGTTATCTGCCCTGCCCTCACTACCGCGACCTGCCTGTCCCCGTACACCGGGAAGTCGAATGCAGGCCTGTCAAACTCCACGGAATTGACTTTCACTGAATAGGTTCCCGGGGTAGTCATTATACGCTCGGGGGAATCCCCGTACCTTCCTGAATAGACTGTGCTTCCGTCTTCGGCCGTGATGTCCAGAAGGAATTCGTTGGTGTCCACCGGCGCTGAAGAGGCACGTGTTTCCGTACGGGCAAAATGGAAACGCAGCACCCCGTCTTCTTTCTGCTGCAGCATCTCACAGGAGAGGAGCGGAAGGAGCATTATGACAACTGGGCGGAGACGTCCCGCCAGACGAAAGAATGACTTGTACATATGCATATGTTTTGCGTCCGCACAACGTGCGCGGACAAGGCAAAATTATCCGCCCCGGCACATGCATATGCAAAAAAACGTAAATACCTCGGAAGTATTTACGTTTCATTGGAAAACCTTACGAATCTTTTGGGAAGCGCATCTTGGCGAACTTGAGCATCAGGAGTTTCTCCCCATATGCGTCAAATACTACCCTGGCCTTCAGGTCGGGGACTTCTCCGGTGACCTCCTTCACTGTCCCGAAACCGAAACGGTTGTGTTCTACCCGCTGGCCCGCCTTGAAGGCAGTCATGGGAAGCGGGGTGAAGTCGGAATCCACCGGTGGAGGCAGAGGACTTTTCCTCTGAGGCAATGGCGTACTCCCCGAAACCGCCTGTTTCACAGGGGCGGCGCCCATGAATGGACTTCCTCCCATGAGTCCTCCGGGGCGGCTGCTCCTCAGCGGGTTCGCTATGTACTCCGGGTCTATCTCGGAAATGAAACGGCTGGGCTTGTTCTCCTCGTGCTTCCCGTTGCGCATGCGGGTCTCGCAGAAAGACAGCGCCACTGCTTTCTCTGCCCTTGTGACGGCAACGTAGAAGAGCCTGCGTTCCTCCTCGACGTCATTTCCGCTGGAAGACATCATCATGTTCGGGAACAGGTTCTCCTCCATCCCCGCTATATAGACATATGGGAACTCCAGGCCCTTGGCAGAATGGACGGTCATCAGGGATATGCGGTTGTCGTTTTCGTCCCCGTCCGGGATGTCCGCGTTGCTCAGGAGAGATGATTCCTCCAGGAACTGATGCAGGGTTATGACCGGTCCGTCCGCTCCTACATCTTCTCCATCGGACTCTGAATCATATTCTTCCTGCTTTTCCTCCTTGAAGGAAGCGATGCTGTTCATGAGCTCCTCTATGTTTGAAGCCTTGGCCTGGGACTCCAGGGAATCATCCTGCTTATAATAACGGTAAAGGCCCGACTCGTCACTGAGGGAGGTGGCCACCTCGAAAGCATCCCCCGCGACAGCGCTTGCAGCGGCACGCGAGATCATCTCGCAGAAGGAACGTATCCTGGCCTGGGCCGCATTCTTCAGCCCCCAGTTTTCAAGGTCTTCGGCATATGCCGCCTTGAAAAGGGACACTCCCTTGTCCCTGGCGGCCGAGGCCAGTGCGGAGAGCGAAGTCTCGCCGATGCCTCGCGAGGGCATGTTCACCGCCCGCTTGAAGGATTCATCATCGTCTGGATTCACGGCCAGCTTCAGGTAGGCCATCATGTCCTTGACCTCGGCCCTGTCATAGAAAGACCTGCCGGAGTAGATCCTGTAGGGCAGGTTCCGCTTGCGCAGGCATTCCTCAAGGGCCCTGGACTGCGAATTGGTCCTGTACAATATGGCGAAATCCTCATATGTACAATGGTCCGACTCCATGCGCGAAATGATGGACGAGGCTATCATCAGGCCCTCCTCAAGTTCCGTCCAAGCGTGGATGAGACGGATCTTCTCCCCTGTCTCCCCTACTGACACGCAGACCTTCGGTATCCTGCGGGAATTTTTGGCTATCAATGAATTGGCAGCCTTGACTATGTTCTTTGTAGAGCGGTAATTCTTTTCCAGGCGGAAGACCCTGGCATCCTTGAAATCGGAGCGGAACTTGAGGATGTTCTCGATCCTCGCGCCGCGGAACGAGTAGATTGACTGCGAGTCGTCCCCCACGACGCATATGTTCCTGTGGGAGTCTGCAAGTTTCCGCAGGATAAGGTACTGGGCGAAGTTGGTGTCCTGATACTCGTCCACCAGGATGTAGCTGAACCTTTCCGCGATGGAAAGCCTGGCCATGGGATCATCCCTGAGGAGGATGTTCATGTTAAGCAGGATGTCATCGAAATCCATTACCGACGACTGCCGGCATTTCTTCTCGTACAAGGCATATATGTCCTTGATGGCCGGGCGCTTGCGCCTGATGTCTTCCTGCACCGCATTGGCGTTCGCCGCATATGCCTGCGCCGTGACGAGGTTATTCTTGGCGAGGGATATCCTGGATGCCACGTCACGAGGCTTGTAGGCCTTATCGTCGAGGGAGAGTTCCCTTATGCATGCCTTGATTGCGCTCTCGGAATCTCCCTTGTCATATATCGTGAAGTCCGCCCTATAGCCTATGGATGAAGCGAACTCCCGGAGGAAGCGCACGAACACTGAATGGAAGGTCCCCATGCACAGTTTCCAGGCCTTCCTGCTGCCTACCGTGGCCGCTATCCTCTCCTTCATTTCACCCGCCGCCTTCTTGGTAAAGGTCAGCGCAAGTATCCTCTCGGGTTCACATCCCTTTGAGAGAAGAAGGGCTATCCTCGCTGTCAGCACCCTGGTTTTCCCCGACCCCGCTCCTGCGACGATGAGTACCGGCCCCTCAGTACATTCTACTGCAGATCTCTGCTCATCATTGAGATCACTCATAAAATCGCTCTCTTGAACCATTTCCTCTTCATATTTTAAGCAAAATTACGAAAAATTGAGTAACTTCGCACCCGCGTATTGAAAATACTATATAATCTCTTATTAATAATGTCAAACAACATCGAATTGTCCAGAGGCCTGGACGTCCCCGTGAAGGGCGCGGCAGACCTCAAAGTCAGAAAGACTTTCATCCCTGATGTTGTCGCCGTCAAACCCACCGATTTCAAAGGCTTCACTCCGAGGCTTCTGGTCAAGGAGGGTGACAAAGTCATGGCCGGATCTCCGGTCATGGCCGACAAGGCGCATACCGGCATCCTGCTCACCTCTCCGGTCAGCGGGACAGTCCAGGCAATCATCAGGGGAGAAAAGAGAAAGTTGCTTGCTGTCCTGGTCAAGAGTGACGAAGAACAGGAATGGGTCAATTTCGGGGTGAAGAACGTCGAAGGGCTTTCCGCCGGGCAGGTGCGTCAGACCATCATGGACAGCGGTCTTTGGCCTTCAATCATCCAGAGGCCCTACGGCGTCATCGCCGACCCGGAGCTGAAGCCCAAGGCCATCTTCATCTCAGCCTTCAACACCGCCCCGCTTGCAGCAGACAACGATTTCGCACTCGGAGATGAGCTTTCCGCCATCCAGGCAGGCGTCACCGCCCTCGCAAAGCTCACCGACGGCGGCGTCCACATCGGGATAAATGCCGCAACCGAAGCCAGCTCACCGTTCCACAAGCTTGAAGGTGCCGTCCTGCATTCCTTCAGCGGGAAGCATCCTGCCGGCAATGTCGGAATCCAGATCAGCCACATCTCCCCGATCATGAAGGGAGACACTGTCTGGACCGTCTCCCTGCTGATGCTCGCCGCCATCGGAAAGGTCTTCACTACCGGAAAACTCAACCTCATGCGCAAGGTGGCCGTCACCGGCCCCGCCGCAAAGGATCCGGCATATGTTGAGACCCTTCCCGGTTTCAACATGAAGGAGATCAGCGAATTCTTCGACACGGACAAAGGCGAGCTGCGCATAGTCAGCGGCGACATCCTCTCCGGAGAGAACATCGGTCCGGAAGGTTACGGCGGCTTCTTCGCCAACCAGGTCACAGTCCTGCGCGAAGGCCGTGACAGGGAGATCCTCGGATGGGCCAAGCCATTCAGGCCGGGAGTCTTCTCCTCAAGCCGCACCTTCTTCAGCTGGCTCTGCCCCAAGAAGAAATACGACATGGACACCAACCTCCACGGAGGCCAGAGGGCATTCGTGGTGTCGGACGTGTACTCCAAGGTACTTCCCATGGACATCTATCCCATCTACCTTGTCAAAGCCTGCCTTGCCGGAGACATCGACAAGATGGAGAAGTTCGGTATCTACGAGGTGCTTCCCTGGGATCTGGCCCTCTGTGAGTACGTAGATCCGTCCAAGAACGACATCCAGGACATAATCGCCAAGGGCATCGACCTGATGCTCAAGGAAATGGCATAAAGGACCGAACTATGGCAGACAACAATAACACTCCTCGGCCGGGCCTCTTCGAAAGAGGCGGCAAACTGGGTTGGCTCAATTCAACCTATGAGGCGTTCGACACCTTCCTGAGGGTACCCGCTACCGTTACAGGCCGCGGTTCACACGTCCGCGACGGCGTCGATGTCAAGAGAGTAATGATCATAGCAGTGCTTGCCGTAATTCCCGCCGCACTTTTCGGAATGTGGAACCTCGGCCATGTGCACAATCTCACCATGGGGACCGACTGGAACTTCTGGCAGCAGTTCTGGTTCGGATTCCTCAAGGTTCTCCCGCTCTACCTCGTTTCCTACATCGTGGGACTCGCCATCGAATTCGCCGGCGCCCAGATCAAGAACGAAGAGCTCAATGAGGGCTACCTCATGACCGGAATGCTGATCCCGCTCATAGTCCCCGTCGACACTCCCCTGTGGATGCTCGCACTCGCTGTCGCATTCGCAGTCATTTTCGGAAAAGAGGTCTTCGGTGGTTCGGGCTACAACGTCCTGAATCCCGCACTTCTCGCCAGGGCATTCCTGTTCTTCTCCTATCCCGCCAAGCTTTCCGGTACCGGAACCCTTGACGCTCCGAACTGGATCGCCCTCAAGCATGGCGAGACCCTTGCCGACGCAGCCTCGGGCGCAACCCCGCTGACATATGCCTTCCAGAATTCCGACGCAGGTATTTCCGCGCTCAACGGCGCAGGCTACGATTTCTGGAGCCTGTTCGCAGGTACGGTCCCCGGATCAGTGGGTGAGACCTCGACCATTGCCGTCCTCATAGGTGCATTCATACTCATATGGACCGGAGTAGGAAGCTGGAAGACCATGCTTTCTTCCGTGATCGGAGCCCTCTGCATCGGCTGGATCGGCAACATCGCCGGCGTGACCGACGTCCCGGCCTACTACCAGCTCGTACTCGGCGGCTTTGCATTCGGTACGGTGTTCATGGCGACCGACCCGGTTACCAGCGCACAGACCGAGACTGGAAAATGGATCTACGGATTCCTTATCGGTGCCCTTTGCGTTACCATCAGGCTCTTCAACCCGGGTTACGCTGAAGGCATGATGCTCGCCATCCTGCTGATGAACACGTTCGCTCCGCTGATTGATTACTGTGTCACATCCTCAGCCGTCAACAAGAGGGCGAAAAAGGCTAAAATCGCTTAACACACTTCAGAAATGAACACTAACAGCAATGCATACACGATAGTGTACACGAGTATTATCGTGATCCTGTCGGCAGCGATTCTCGCCATAGCATCCCAGGCCCTCAAACCCAGGCAGGACGCCAACATCAAGGCTGACACCATCAGCCAGATGATGACAGCCGCCCAGTTCAAGACCGAAGGCCTGTCCAATGACGCAATCATAAGCCTTTATAAAGGAGCCATCAAGGAATCCTTCATAATCGACAACAAGGGCGGAAAGGTCTCCGACATGGACAAAGCTTCATCGGAGATATTCTCCACCAGCAAGCTCAAGGCCCAGAATTCCATCCTCAAGAGGGGGAAGGCCGACCAGATGAAACTCCCTGTCTACGTCTTCAACAAGGACGGGAAGGACATCACTGTCATCCCCGTTTACGGAGCCGGACTCTGGGGACCGATCTGGGGCTACCTCGCCCTCGAGCCTGACATGAAGACCCTTGCCGGAGCTTTCTTCAACCATGAAAGCGAGACCCCTGGCCTCGGAGCCAAGATCAAGGACGATCCCTCGTTCAGGGCCAGGTTCGTCGGCAAGTCAATCGACCTTAAGGCCAAGCCCGCATTCGAGATCATCAAGGGCGGCGCAGGCAACAAGTCCAACGCGATCGACGCAATCACCGGAGCCACAATGACTTCCCGTGGAGTCGGCGATGCGATTGCCGACTGGCTCGACCTCTATAAACCTTACCTGACAAAAGCGGAGGAATAGCATATGAACGCAAAACTCAAAGAAACCATACTGAACCCCCTGTTCAGTGTCAACCCGATCACCGTACTGGTGCTTGGAATATGCTCCTCGCTTGCAGTTACGGTTGAGCTTAAGGGTGCCCTCGTCATGGCCCTTTCCGTGACCATAGTCACCGCACTGTCATGCCTGGTGCTCTCCCTGCTCAGGAACTCGATTCCCAACAGGGTCCGCATCATCATCCAGCTCGTAGTAGTCTCGATGCTGGTGATCCTGGTTGACCAGATACTGAAAGCATATGCCTACCAGATCGATACGCAGCTCTCCGTCTACATCGGACTCATCATCACGAACTGCATCGTCATGGGCCGCATCGAGGCTTTCGCACTTGCCAACAAGCCGATCCCTTCCTTCCTTGACGGACTGTTCAACGGTATCGGCTACGGCATGATCCTCGTCATCCTCGCAATCGTCCGCGAGCTCTTCGGTTCAGGAACCCTCCTGGGCATGAGGATCATCCCGCAGGCTTTCTACGATGCAGGGTACGTAAACAACGGCCTGGTGATCCTTCCCCCGATGGCTCTCATTCTCATCGGATGCATCATTTGGATCCAGAGAGGCGTCCAGAAAGAACTCCAGGAGGACTAACATCAAAAGAGGCATCAGAATATGGATTATATAAGCTTATTCGTCAAGTCTATCTTCGTAGACAACATGATCTTCGCCTAC
>CADCQP010000140.1 GCA_902803535.1 uncultured Bacteroidia bacterium
CACCGTATCGGTAACCGCCATATCGGTAACAGGTGTGAGCGCTCAGGAACGACAGGAAAAGAGCCTCTTCTACGGTTGGGAATTCCGCTTGAACGACGAAGGGCCGTGGAGGGGAATCAGCCTTCCTCACGACTTCCAGATCGAACAGCCATGGGTAGCCCCGGCCGCTGATGAAAAAGCAGACAACACAGATGTGGCGGCTAACATCAAGAGCCGTTTGTCCAGCCGCGGATTCAAGGAGATGGGCAAAGGTTACTACCGTTATGAGTTCATCCCGAGAGAAGAGTTGAAGGACAAGAGGTTGCTTCTGGACTTCGGGGGGATCATGTACACCGGCGAAGTGCTTCTCAACGGGGAGAAAATCGGCGGAACCGATTATGGATATGTGGGTTTCGAGATAGACGTCACCGACAAAATCATATGGGGACGTAAGAACATGCTGTCCGTATTGGCCGACACCGGAGAGCCGGGCAATTCACGATGGTACACCGGCGGAGGCCTGTTCCGGGATGTCAAGCTCATCACCACCTCCAAAGACCTGTATTTCACCAGGCATCCGCTCTACATCACCACCCGCGAAAACAAGTTCGTAAACATCTCCGCAGAATATGCCAATTACGGCAAATCGCGCGGAATCACCGTGAAAGTGAAGGTTACGGGACCGGACGGAAATGTCGTTTACGAAGGACAGGACAGGCATATGCCTAAAATCCCCGGCCGCATCATGACCGTCGCCATCCCCGAGATCGAGATTGCTTCCCCGCAGCTTTGGGACACGGAGCACCCCAATCTCTACACGGCGAGCGTCACGCTCCTGAGAGAAGACGGAACGGTCGCCGACGAGGTGAGCAGCACATTCGGCATACGCACCGTCGAGATCGGTCCAGCATATGGATTGAAGCTCAACGGGAAAAAGGTCCTGTTGAAGGGATATGCCAACCATCACACCCTCGGCGCTCTCGGGGCAGCCAATTATCCCAGGGCCATCGAAAAGCGCCTCCAACTGATGAAGGAATTCGGAATCAATCATATACGTACTTCCCATAACCCTTACAGCCGTGAATTCATAGAGCTTTGCGACAAATACGGCATATTGGTGGTTGACGAGCTCTATGACAAGTGGACCCGGCAGCACACCGGCGGCAAGGCTCCGTTTGAGAAGCTGTGGCAATACGACCTTCCTGAATGGGTAATGCGGGACCGGAACTCCCCGTCAGTAGTGTTGTGGAGCCTGGGCAATGAGCTGCAGCAGAATCCCGACCAGCCCTTCAATGATTTCGGCGTGACCATGTACAAGCTGATGAAGACCCTGCTCCATAGGTACGACTCCACCAGGATGGTCACCGTTGCAATGCACCCACGTTACCGCAGCTGGGAGACGGACTCCCTGCCGTGTGCATTGGCAAAGATTACCGACATCCAGGCATATAACTACCGCTATATGTATTTCCCGGGGGACGGTCGCCGTTTTCCCTGGATGACTTTTTACCAGAGCGAGGCCAGCGTGTCGGCTATGGGACCCAATTATTTCGGCATGGACCTGGACAAGGTGATCGGCCTGGCATATTGGGGTGCCATCGACTACCTCGGGGAAAGCCAGGGATGGCCGGCGAAGGGATGGGCGCAGGGTGTTTTCGATATATCCCTGGAGCCCAAGCCGAAGGCCTATCTCATGAAAAGCCTGTTCAAGCCGGAGGAACCTGTTGTCCACATTGGAGTGGTCGGGCAGAAAGGGGACATGATGTGGAATGGCGTCCAGACGGGAAATGACTCGATGAGTGACCATTGGAATTATGAACCTGGAAGCCGCTTGTCCATAGTTACTTACACCAATGCGGACAAGGTGGAACTGAAAGTCAACGGGAGGTCCGTAGGCGTAAAGGAGAATCCGAAGGATGACCCCGGACACCGGAACCAGATCATATGGGAGGATGTGAAATACGAGCGCGGCAGGGTTGAGGCGATAGCGCTCATGGGCGGGAAAGAGGTGGCCAGGCATATGATTGAGACTGCCGGCAAGGCCGTGAAATTGGCAGTAGTCCCCGACAATCCCTCCTGGAAAGCTGACGGGATGGACCTCCAGCACCTGAGGGTCCATGCAGTGGACAGCAAGGGCCGGCGCGTGTATTCCTGTCAGGAAGAGCTGACATTCGAAGTGGAAGGTGATGCACGGATAGTTGCGGTTACAAATGGGGACATCAATTCTGAGGAACTGAATGTCCAGGACCATCGCCGGCTTTGGAACGGTTCCGCCATGGTCATCCTGCGC
>CADCQP010000141.1 GCA_902803535.1 uncultured Bacteroidia bacterium
AAAGGCTCGGCTATTCAACGCCATATGAACAATATAAATTATTAACTCAGATTGACGAATCAGTTGCATTTCACACTTGAATTCACGGGCTCTGCATTTGCGGTGTCAGGCCCCTTCTGCAGAAGGGCCTGCGGTGGAGTGGCTTCATCTGTCCGTGCTCTTCGGTTGCCGCCCCAATTACAGGCGGAAAGCAGGACGGCAGCAAGTATCAGAAGGACTGTCTTTCGCATAACGGTGCAAGGATAGCACTTTTTTTTTATTTTTGGATTATGAATAAACCCTTTACCCTGATAACGCTCCTTTTGGCGGCTCTTTTCATGCCTGCACTGTGCCTGGGCGCACAGAACATTTCCGGCGGACACATCATCCACCTGCGCGGCAACCTTGACAATGCCTTCTCGGCCATGACCGTAGAGAAGAAGGCCACAGTGGCTTTCTTCGGAGGCTCCATCACCGAAATGACCGGATGGAAAGACCTGGTAATGGAGGACTTGAAAGCCCGTTTCCCGCAAACGGAATTCAAATTCATCACCGCAGGGATCGCCTCGCTGGGTTCCACCCCACATGCTTTCCGCTTTGAGAAGGACGTACTGGAGCGCGGGGTCCCGGACCTCCTGTTCGTGGAGGCTGCCGTGAATGACCACACCAACGGTTTCGGCCCGAGGGAGCAGGTCCTGGGGATGGAGGGCATAGTCCGCCATGCCTTGAAGGTCAATCCTCATATGGACATAATCTTCCTGCATTTCATATACGACCCGTTCATTCCTATGCTCGATGACGGGGAAATCCCCGATGTAATCCTCAACCATGAAAGGGTCGCCAACCATTACCACATTACGTCCATCGATCTGGCGCAGGAAATAGGCCGGAGGATGCGCCGGGGAGAGTTCGACTGGAAAACCTTCGGCGGGACGCACCCCGCTCCCTTCGGGCACAAGTACTATGCTGCAGCCATCAGGGAGGTCTTTGACAATGCCTTCAAACCTGCCGGAACATATGTCCGCTCCGCTCATCCGGTCCCGGAAGATCTTCTGGAGGAAGACTGCTACCAAAGGGGGAGGCTGCTTTCTCCCGACTCACCGGTCAAGATGAAAGGGTTCCGTCTCGAGAAGGACTGGGTTCCTACAGACAAGGCTGGCACCCGCAAGCAGTATGTCCACGTACCGACCCTCGTATGCGAAGACGGCGGATCGCTGGTCCTGGAGTTCGACGGAACTGCCGTTGGCCTTTACTGCACATGCGGGCCGAACGCCGGAGTGCTGTCCTATACGATTGACGGAAAGGAGTATCCACATCTGGACACCTACACCAAGTGGAGCAAGAACCTCCACATCCCCTGGGTGCATATGCTCGCAAACGACCTGGACGACGGTCATCATATCCTCCGCCTCAAGGTCCTCAAGGGAGAGCGCAGCGGCTGCTATATCCGCAATTTCACTGTAAACTGAAGCCGTAGCTGTTCTTGACTTCATCCATCACGAACCAGCTCTGGATTGAGCCGAGGCTGTCGATGGTGCCCAACGTATTGATCAGGAAGTCATTGTAATACTTCATGTCCGGAGCATATATCTTGAGCAGGTAGTCGAAATCCCCGGATATGTTGTAGCATTCCGCCACTTCGGGGATGCCTTTCACCCGCGACACGAAATCGTGGGCTATCTCCTTGCCCATCCGGCGCAGCCTCACGCTGCAGAACACCATGAAGCCCCGGCCGAGCTTGGAGGGGCTCAGGACGGCGGTGTAGCGCTGTATGACGCCTTCTTTTTCGAGCCTGTGCATACGTTCAAAAACCGGGGTCGGGGAGAGATGGACCTTAAGTGCCAGGTCTTTAACCGTAATACGGCCGTTTTCCTGGAGGGCCTTCAGGATAAGGATGTCGGTCTTGTCAAGCGTTTCCATCGGAGGAATCATCTGTAATTGAGGCTTTTAGAGCCTTGATTTATATTTTATCACCACAAATATAGCATTATATAGAGGATTCCACCAAATTTTTCGTTTTTCTTGTACGAAAATTCCAGGGAGCATAACTTTGCATCAGCAATTATAACTGAGAAAACATATGGCTACCAACAAACTCCACTTCGAAACCCTGCAGCTCCATGTGGGCCAGGAACAGGCCGATCCCGTTACCGATTCACGCGCTGTCCCCATCTACCAGACGACTTCATATGTGTTCCACAACTCCGAGCATGCGGCCGCACGCTTCGGCCTCACCGACCCGGGGAACATCTACAGCCGCCTCACAAACTCCACCCAGGATGTCCTTGAAAAGCGCATCGCCGCACTGGAAGGCGGAGTCGGCGCACTTGCAGTGGCATCAGGCGCAGCCGCAATCACATATTCCATCCTCAACATCGCCCGAGCCGGCGACCACATCGTTTCGGCAAAGACCATCTACGGCGGAACATATGACCTCCTTCAGCACACGCTGGTCCCATATGGCATCACAACCACATTCGTGGATCCGTCAGACCTTTCAAACTTCGACAATGCGATCCGTCCCCAGACCAAGGCGCTGTTAATAGAGAGTTTCGGCAACCCTAATTCTAACCTTATAGATATCCAGGCGGTGGCAGCCATCGCCCATTCACACAACATCCCCCTGATCATCGACAACACCTTCGCCACTCCGTTCCTGCTCCGTCCCATCGAGTACGGGGCCGACATAGTGGTCCATTCAGCCACCAAGTTCATAGGCGGGCACGGAACGGCGATAGGCGGTGTCATCATCGATTCAGGGAACTTCGACTGGAAGGCGTCCGGGAAATTCCCGCAGTTCACGGAGCCCGACTACAGCTATCACGGGATAGTCTTTGCCGATGCGGTGGGGCCGGCCGCCTACATTACCAGGGCCAGGGCGATCCTGCTCAGGGACACCGGAGCCACCCTTTCTCCCGTCAGCGCCTTCATATTCCTGCAGGGCCTGGAGACACTTTCCCTCCGCGTGGAGCGTCATGTATCCAATGCACTGAAGGTCGTGGATTATCTGGCCAATCATCCCAAGGTCGCCAGGGTAAACCACCCGTCACTTCCCTCACATCCTGACCACGCCCTCTACCAGCGTTATTTCCCGAACGGAGGAGGCTCGATCTTCACATTTGAAATCAAGGGCGGGAAGGAGGAGGCCTTCCGGTTCATAGACTCCCTGGAGATATTCTCCCTGCTTGCGAACGTGGCCGATGTCAAATCCCTTGTCATCCATCCTGCCACCACCACCCACTCCCAGCTGACGGAGGCCGAACTCACCGACCAGGGCATCTACCAGTCGACCATCCGCCTGTCCATCGGAACAGAGCACATCGACGACATCATCGCCGACCTCGACCAGGCCTTCGAGAAGATCTAATTCTCCGCCTCCCGGTACTCCTCCCATTTCTTGAGAGTGGCGAGGAGTTCGTCGGCGTGGGGATTGGCCTCAAGGGCCTTGAGGGAGAACTGGATGGTGACCGGGCAATGCCATTCGGCTGCCAAACTGTCCGCAAAGTTCCACATATCCGGGGTGGTCTCAGGCCTGATGTTCCACCAGCCGAAATCGACCCGAGTCATATTCTTGGCCATA
>CADCQP010000142.1 GCA_902803535.1 uncultured Bacteroidia bacterium
CAGGGTGGGCTCATATTTGGACTTCTCGCCAGTGAGCCTCAGTCCGTTGCCGTAGCTGCAGTTGAGCATGAAACCTACATCGTGGTGAGTCTTGGCATCGGGAAGTTCAGCAATTATGGCGAGCTTGAGAGTCTGATCTTCAGCGAGTTTCTTTAATGCGCTGTCACCGGTGTACTCGTAGATGTACCAGAGGGATCCGGGATAGAATCCGCTGCACCACCAGGTAAGGTTGGAGTTGATGGCTTTGCCCTTCTGGAAGGTACGGGGCATTGAATCGGCGGGCATACGCTGCGCCATGAGGGTTGCCTGCTGTTTGGCAACGTCGAAGACCCTTGCGGTCAGTTTGTCCATGCTCTCCTGCTTGCCGCATGCGGTGAAAAGGACGAGAGCTGCTGCTGTTGCAGTAAGGATGTTTTTGATAGACATATGTTTAATTAAAATATGGTTTCCAAGTTGCAAATTTAATCATTAATAGTTTTTTCGCCAAACGAATCGTTTGAATTTGGGAACATTGTTCTTAACTTTGCGAATATGGCATCTAAAGTTAAACCTCTGCTTCCTCTGCTCGGCGCCTTTGCCGTTTCCTGCGGCGGCGGGAAGCCCGCCGGACCCAACATCGTCTATGTATTCCCCGACCAGTTCCGCAATCAGGCCCTCTCCTTCTGGAATGACCCGGATTTCGCCGGAGCGCAGAACTGGCAGGCCGATCCCTCCCACACCCCGAGGCTCAATGCTTTCGCCCGTGAGTCCGTGGTCCTCAGCAGGGCCACCAGCGCCTGTCCCCTGAGCAGCCCCTACCGCGGGATGTTCCTTACGGGGATGTATCCCGAGCGCAACGGAATCTACAACAACTGCATGGCCACCAGGCCCGACAACACCCTTGACCCCGATGCCGAGTGCATATCCGACGTGTTCAGCGCGCACGGCTGGGACTGTGGCTACATAGGGAAGCTCCACGCCGAGGTCCCCATGAAGAACGACCCGGACAATCCCGGCAACTATGTCAGTTCCCGCCGTCCCGAATGGGACGCCTACACCCCGCCTTCGAGGCGCCATGGATTCAACTACTGGTACTCCTACGGTACTTTCGACGTCCACAGGAATCCCCATTACTGGGACACCGAGGGGAAGCGCCATGACCCGCACGAATTCAGCGTCAAGCATGAGACCGACAAGGCCATAAGCTACATCATGAACCGCGGCGGGGAGCGTGACCCCCGCAAGCCCTTCTTCCTGTGCGTCGCCTACAACCCTCCCCACCAGCCTTACGGAAAGGTGGAAGATCTTGAGTCTGAAGAGGATCTGGCGCTCTATGCCGATAAGTCCCTCTCAGAGCTCTACGTCAGGGAGAACGCCGACACGACCATGCCCAAGGCGCCTTCGATCCGCTACTACCTGGCCAACGTCACTGCGGTGGACCGTAATTTCGGCCGCATCCTGGACGCCCTCAAGGAAGCCGGACTGGAAGAAAACACCATAGTTGTCTTCACCTCCGACCACGGCGAGACCATGTGCAGTCATGGCACCGCCGATCCCAAGAATTCCATATGGACCGAATCCTTCACGGTCCCCTTCATGATCCGCTGGCCCTCTCACCTGCCCCCGCGGGTGGATTCCGTGATGCTCAGCTCCACCGACATCATGCCCACCCTCCTGTCGATGGCCGGCCTGAGGCGCCAGATCCCCTCCAGGGTTCAGGGAAGGGACCTTTCCAGGATCCTGGAAGGCAAGTCGGAGAACCGTCCCGACAAGGCCCTCTACCTGCGCTGCACCAACGGGCCCAAGGACGCGGACGGCCTCGTCCGCACATTCTTCCAGGAGGCCAGGGGGATCAAGACCCCGGAGTGGACCATGGAAGTCTGCATGAAAAGGGACACTACCCTCAAGTCCGTGATGATCTTCAACGACGTCACCGATCCGTACCAGATGCATCCCATTTCCCCGGAAGAGCGGCCGGAGGTTTTCCAGTCCCTGCTCGATGACCTGCAGGAAGAGCTGGAGAGGACTTCGGACGTGTGGGCGCGCGAGAAGATCCTGTCAAGGCTTTTCCGGTCAAAACCTTGACATTCCGGACAAACCTTTGTATATTTGCAAGAATAGCGACCACGCAATAATGTTAAACCTTAATAATTGATTTTTATGGAATCTTATCTGAAGAATTTCTCTCTCGAGGGAAAGAACGCATGGATCACCGGAGCTTCCTACGGCATCGGTTTCAACATCGCCAAGGCTTTTGCAGGAGCCGGCATCAAGAACATCATTTTCAACGACATCAAGCAGGAACTCGTTGACCGCGGCCTCGCCAGCTACAAGGAAGCCGGCATCGAGAACGTCAAGGGTTATGTCTGCGACGTCACCAAGGAAGATGATGTAAAGGCCCTCGTTGAGCAGATCCACAAAGAGGTCGGCCAGATCGACATCCTCGTCAACAACGCCGGCATCATCAAGCGCATCCCGATGCACGAGATGAAGCGCGCAGAGTTCCAGCAGGTCATCGACATCGACCTCGTAGGTCCGTTC
>CADCQP010000143.1 GCA_902803535.1 uncultured Bacteroidia bacterium
AGTAGTCCCTCTCAATGTGCCGTCGATGAGGACGGCTGCCATTGGAATGGGTTCACCATTGGCGTCTGAAATGACTCCCGAGACGGTGATGTTCTGGGCATAGCCCGCAAGTCCGCACACGAGCAGGACTGCTGCCGTCAGGAAAATCTTGACTTTCTTCATAAGCCTGGAATTTAGTTGAACATGTGTTGAATAAGTAATAATCTTCTTGTCGGACTGCAAAGAAAAAAAACTTTTTTAAAAATTCAAAGTAGCTGAATAACGCTTATTTAAAACGTATTGTGTTAGTTTTTAGGGTTTGCAGCGAAACAATTGCTACTCATCCTGCGGAGCGGGATGGGAAATGTTAATCAAATCGGGTTAAAAAACTTTCAATTCGAAAATGGAAATAAAGTTCAGTCTTCGGGTCTTCCCAGTGTCTTGAAAAGGTCTTTCTCAAATGCATCCTGCTCTTCTCCGGACAGGAAATTGACTCTTATCGGAATCTGGAATAATCTATCTTTCAGCTCTTTGGGCATGTTCTTGTAGTCCATCAGCCTCTGTGAATCTTTCTCTGTCGTGACTACGACTGCGGTCGGGTGCTCGCTGACAGCCCTCATTATTGAACGTATGTCGAGCCTGGTGAATTTGTGGTGGTCAGGGAATTTGAACCTCCTGACGATTTCATATTTGTCGCTCAGGAAATTGCGGAGGGGGGTGTCCTGGGCGATGCCGGAGAACAGGATCAGCTTCTTGGAGTAGAGGTAGTGCCTGTCGGCTTCTTCATAGACGGGCTTGATCTCTCCGTGGCTGATGGAGGTGAACAGAACCAGCTGGGTCTTCCCGCGCCTGTTGACGCCCTTGAAAGTCTTGAGGTCATAGTCGCGGATGCCAAGGGTCTTGGTGAACTGGGTCTTCTCCCAGTCCTCCATCCAAGCCGGGCATTTGGTGACTATGATCGTCTCGGCGAAGCAGAGCCTTGACGGGAGGTCGCGCAGGTGTCCGAAAGGCAGCAGGTTGTCCTTGTTCACCGGCCGGTAATAGTCCGTCAGTACTATATTATAATTATAGTGCAGGTTGCGGTACTGGTAGGCGTCGTCCAGGACCACGATGTCAGCCGGCGGGAAGTCCTTGTCCAGGCACTTGTGCCCGGCCTTGACGGTGTTGAGGGTTTCCGGGTGGAAAAGGAATCCGCAGCCTTCGACTCTGTTGCGGTCCACAGCCACGGTGACCGCCGGGAAATTGTTCTTGATCTGGAGGGGCTCGTCACCGTAGAATGCGGCGCTTCCCCCGCGGGGAACCTGCTGGAAGGAGCGTGAGCGCCTCTTGTGTCCCCGTGAGAGGACTGCGATGTTCTTGTAGGCCCAGTCGTCGCTTCGCAGGAGGGTCTTCAGGACCATTTCGGTGTGAGGGGTCTTTCCCGTGCCGCCGACGGCGATGTTGCCAATGCATATGCTCGGTTTCTCGGTCGGAGCCACCTTCCATATGCCCTTGTCGTAAAGGGCATGTCTGATCGTCAGGGTCAGAAAGTAGGGGAAGAGGATGATTTTTTCGAGCATAGGTCGCAAATATACGAAAAAATCAGACACCATAGACGTTTGTCTGGCTTTCTATTGTGGTTCCGCCCCACTTTTCTTCGATATGATCGAGTATCCCGATGACTTTGTCGGGGTCCATTTCTGTGACCAGGCGCATCCTCGTGGCCTTGAAGTCCGGCAGCCCCTTGAAATAGCAGCTGAGATGGCGGCGCATTTCATATGTCCCCCGGACGTCTCCCTTGTACTGCCTCGAAAGGGCGTAGTGCCTTTTCGCGATGGCGACCCTCTCCGACACGCTGAGCGGCTCCGGGGCTACGCCGTGCTCGAGGAAGTACTTGATCTCGCGGAAGATCCACGGGTGTCCGAAACTCGCCCTGCCTATCATGATCCCGTCCACTCCATAATCCGCATATGCCCTGGCCGCCTTCTCGGGTGAGTTGATGTCCCCGTTCCCGATTATCGGGATGTGCATCCGCGGGTTGGCCTTCACCTGCCCGATGAGGCTCCAGTCGGCCTCTCCCTTGTACATCTGGCACCGGGTGCGGCCGTGGATGGTGAGGGCCTGTATCCCCGCGTCCTGCAGCCTTTCGGCGAGCTCCACTATTATCTTGCTGTCATCGTCCCATCCCAGGCGCGTCTTCACCGTGACCGGTTTGCTCACGGCTTCGACAACGCGTCTGGTTATCTCGACCATCTTGTCCGGCTCGCGCATCATCCCGCTCCCGGCTCCACGTCCAGCTATCCTGCTGACAGGACATCCGAAGTTGATGTCAATGATGTCGGCCCCGTAACCTCCCGTCAGCCTCGCCGCGTCGTCGGCCATCCTGGCCGCCTCCACCATTGAATCAGGGTCCGAACCGTAGATCTGTATGCCCACGGGCGATTCCTGGGGTGAAGTGGCCATCTTCTCGATGGTCTTGCGGACGTCGCGGACCAGGGCGTCGCTCGAGACGAATTCGGTGTAGACCATATCCGCCCCCTGTTCCTTGCATATGAGCCTGAACGAGGGGTCGGTGACGTCTTCCATCGGGGCCAGCAGCCCCGGATGGTCTCCGAGATCTATGTTTCCGATCTTCATTTATTATTAAGGAGCCGTTTCTTTTGGGGCATATGCCCCGCAGGCGTCGCAAAAATACGAATAAATAAAAAAAAAGTAGTATTTTTGGGCCTGTTTTACAAATAGAATGCATATGGCAGCAGAAAGGAAAAGGACTTTGGCGATCATTACCTCGGGCGGGGACGCTCCCGGAATGAATGCATGCGTGAGGGCCGTCACGCGCAGCGCTATATATAAAGGCTGGAAGGTCTTCGGCGTCTACAGGGGCTATGAGGGCCTCATGAACGGCCTTTTCGAGGAACTTACCTCATCCAGCGTCAGCAACATGATCCAGCGCGGAGGCACTTTCCTCAAGACCGCCCGCAGCGAGGAGTTCATGACCCCAGAAGGTCATGCGAAGGCTCACGAGCAGATGCTCGCCCACGGAGCCGACACCCTCATCGTCATCGGCGGCAACGGTTCCCTGACCGGAGCCCGCGATTTCGCGAAGGACTATCCTGACATCGCGGTGATAGGCCTCCCCGGAACCATTGACAATGACCTTTACGGCACAGACCTTACCATAGGATATGACACGGCGCTGAACACTATAGTGGACTGCGTTGACAAGATCCGTGACACCGCCACTTCCCACGACCGGATTTTCTTCATCGAGGTGATGGGACGCGATGCCGGGTTCCTGGCCCAGAACTCCGCGATAGCCTCCGGAGCCGAGGCAGCCATCATCCCGGAGGACCAGACCGACGTGGACCAGCTCGCCCAGTTCATCAGCCGCGGCATGCGCAAGAGCAAGAACTCCTCCATAGTTATCGTTTCCGAGGCCAAGAGCGGAGGCAACGGCGGAGCCATGTTCTATGCTGATCGCGTACGCAAGGAGTATCCCCAGTACGACGTGAGGGTGACCATCCTCGGACACCTCCAGAGGGGAGGCACCCCGAGCGCTTCGGACCGTATCCTGGCTTCCCGCCTGGGATATGCCGCGATCGAAGCCCTGGACGAAGGACAGCGCAACATCATGGTGGGAATTGACGACGACAAGATTGTCTATGTACCTCTCACCAGGGCGGTCAAGCAGGACAAGCCCATCGACAAGGAACTCATCAGCGTGCTGAGCGTGCTGTCGATCTGACGGAGTCCCGGCCGTTGCGCGGCGGTAAAAATCCGCCTCCATCCGCGGCAGATTTGGTTAAAAGACAGAAAATGCATATCTTTGCGGTCCCCATAAAGTGTGGGGATCGCAATTTTTATTAGTTAAACCATTAAAGATCAAGGCAGTGGACA
>CADCQP010000144.1 GCA_902803535.1 uncultured Bacteroidia bacterium
CGCCACCGATATCCTCTTCGGACAGCTCCGTCTGGTCATCGCCACCATGGACATCGAGGAGATCAACGCCGACCGCGACAAGTTCCTGGCCAGCGTCAGCGCCAACGTTGAAGCCGAGCTCCGCAAGATTGGTCTCAAGCTCATAAACGTCAACGTAACCGACATCCGTGACGAGTCCGGCTACATCGAGGCCCTCGGTAAGGAAGCTGCCGCCAAGGCAATCAACGACGCCAAGAAGAGCGTGGCAGAGCAGAACCGTTTCGGTGAGACCGGAAAGGCCGACGCCGACAAGGACACCCGAGTGAACGTCGCCGCAGCCAACGCCCTTGCAGTCAAGGGAGAGAACCAGTCCAAGATCGACATAGCCAACTCCGACGCCCAGAGGCGCGAAAAGACCGCTGAGGCCGAAAGGCTGGCTGTCGCCGCCGAGAAGGTCCAGGCCGCCAAGGCCCTCCAGGAAGCCTACCAGTCCGAGCGCGACGCAGAGCTCGCCCGTGCCGAGAAGGAGAAAGCCACCAGGCAGGCCGACATCGTCGTCGCCGCTGAAATCGAGAAACAGAAGATAGAAATCGAAGCCGAAGCCCAGGCAGAAAAAGCCCGCAGGGTTGCCAAGGGAGAGGCTGACGCCATCTACGCCAAGATGGAGGCGCAGGGCCGCGGTGCCATGGAGATCCTCTCCAAGCAGGCCCAGGGCTTCATGGCCCTTGTGAACGCCGCTTCCGGCGATCCCCAGAAGGCCGTGCTCATGATGATTGCCGACAGGCTGCCCGAGCTCGTCAAGACCCAGGTTGAAGCCGTCAAGGGAATCAACATCGACAAGGTTACCGTATGGGACGGCTCAGGTTCAGCTGACGGCAAGACCTCTACCGCCAACTTCATTTCCGGGCTGATGAAGAGCATCCCCCCGATGGAAGACCTCTTCAAGATGGCCGGGATGCAGCTCCCCGATTACCTCAAGGGGAAGGACGTGCCTGAAGACCAGCCGAAAGCCGAGGAGCAGTCCAAATAGCATCTCCCCATGCCTGTAATCGTCAATGTAGATGTAATGCTGGCCCGCCGGAAAATGTCTTCCGGCGAGCTGGCGGAGAAAATAGGAATCTCCGCGTCGAACCTGTCGATCCTCAAGACAGGTAAGGCAAAGGCTATCCGGTTCACAACCCTTGCCTCTCTGTGCAAGGCGCTGGAATGTCAGCCGGGAGACCTTCTGGAGTACCAGGAGGACGACTGACAGCGCTTTTTCAGATCTCTGATACGACCCGGGCGGCGAGTGCAAGGAAGGCCTCGCCGTCCGGGCCGCTTGACAAAGCGGCCGGAGTTCCGGCATCACCGTCCTCGCATATGCTCTGGACCAGCGGGATCTGCCCGATCAGGGGTATGCCGAACTGCCTGGACATCGCTTCGCCTCCGCCTTTGCCGAAGATGAAATACTTGTTTTCCGGCAGTTCTGCCGGCGTGAACCAGGACATGTTCTCCACAAGTCCTATGATACGCCTGTTTATCTTTTCGCTGCGGAACATGTCAACCCCCTTGGTAACGTCGGCCAGGGCCACGTTCTGAGGCGTAGTGACAATGATGGCAGCTTCCATCGGAATGTCCTGGACAAGTGTGATGTGGATGTCTCCGGTTCCGGGGGGCATGTCTATCAGCAGGTAGTCGAGGACTCCCCAGCGGACCTGGAGGATCATCTGCTTGAGGGCGTTAGTAGCCATCGGACCACGCCATATGAGCGCCTGCCCGGGGGCTGCGAAATACCCAATGGACATCCATTTGACCCCGAATTTCTCGATGGGGAGCATCAGCTGCTTCCCGTCTTCTTCTATGACCTCCGGAGTTCTCCCCTCGGTCCCGGTCATCAGCGGTACGCTGGGGCCGTAAACGTCCGCGTCGGCAAGGCCGACCCGGAATCCCTGCCTTGCAAGTGCGACCGCAAGGTTCACGGCGACAGTGGATTTGCCCACGCCTCCCTTGCCGGAAGCAATGCCAATGATGTGGGAAACATTGGTGAGTTCTTCCACACCGAGCGCCAGGCCTGTGGGCTTGGGTTTGGATTCTTCCCTGATTACTGTCTTAACCTCGATTTCAGTTCCTTCCGGCATGTTCTGGTAGAGCGCGGCTCGGGTTGCCCCGATCAGGTAGTCGGTAAGGGGGTCCTTCCGCCTGGGGAAAGAGAGGGTCACGCAGACCCTGTTCTCCCCGATCTCCACGCTGTCCACCATCCCCAGCTCCACAATGCTCTTGTCTCCCTTCCCGGGATGCTTTACGCCGAGAAGGAACTTGTTGATTTCGTTTTCTTTCATGTATTTTTTACTTCACGATCTCCATTTCGTCCAGCAGGTATCCGGCACCGCCGAGCTTGTCCACCAGGAACAGGACGTAGCGGATGTCCACATTGATTACCCTCTGGAGTTCCGGTTCGAATATCACATCGCTGGACATCGCCTCCCAGTTGCCGTCGAAAGCAAGGCCGATCAGCTCTCCGTCAGCATTCATAACCGGAGACCCGGAGTTTCCTCCGGTGATGTCGTTTGTGGTCAGGAAGCACACCGGAACGGACCCGGTGGCGTCGGCATACTGCCCGAAGTCACGGTTCTGCCAAAGCTTCTTCAGCGCCGCGGGAACCTTGAACTCATAGTCGTCCGGATTCTCCTTCTCCATGACTCCTTCAAGGTAGGTATATGGCTTATAATAGACTCCGTCCTTGGGCGAATAGCCGCTCATGGTACCGTAGGTAAGCCTCATGGTGGAGTTGGCGTCCGGATAGGAGGGCTCGCCGGCCTTCCATTCCAGCAGACCGGCGGTGAAGGCCTTCGCTCCTTCATTCAGCTTGCCGGAGGTGGCATATGCCGCGGGAGAGAGCCTCTCAACCACCTTCATCACTGCATCGTACAGTTTCGCGGCCGGATCGTCACTGAAATCGGTACGTCCGCTGCCGACTGCGGCCTGAAGACGCTCATATGAAGAGAATTCGCTTCCGGCGAAGAGTTTTGCGACATATGACTTGATGTCCATCGTGGCGAAATCCTCACCCTCGAGCTGCGGATAATCGGCAAGATCGGCATTCTCGCGGTAGTATTTTATAAGCGCTTCTGCCTCACGCACATCCAGCGGCTGCCAATAGTCCTGGTAAGAGCGCTCAAGAGCCTTCACGGCCTCTTGCGGGGTCTTGCCCACGGATTGCCTGGAGAAGCTCTGCCAGAGGCCTGCAAGCTCTATGCGTCCTATGGTTTCGCTCAGCAGGGTTATTGCCTCGGAGGGCTCCTTCATGGCCGCAACCGCAGTATTGATGGTCTGGAGCGCAGTACCG
>CADCQP010000145.1 GCA_902803535.1 uncultured Bacteroidia bacterium
ACAAGCAGCTCTGCAAAGATCTCTTCATCTCCCGAGGACACAGGCAACTTCTCCCTGCTGATGAAAGATCTCAGGGAAGCGCTGGGGCGCCGCAAGCTTCTTTCCATCGCCACTGTCTGCAACGCCAAATACATTGATTTCAAGGCGGTTCTCCCGCTCATAGATTATGTCAATGTAATGGCCTATCCCCTGCCGAAAGGATACACCTATCAGATGTCCGTCGATGCCCACATAGCAGCGGGCGTGCCGCCATGGAAACTGGTCCTCGGGATGCCTCTTTACGGCGGGGAGAATGAAGAGACCATAGGCAAGAGGTGCGACTACATAGTCTCCCACAACCTTAAAGGCGGAATGTACTGGCAGTGGAACAGCGAGAAGGAGGGTCACCCTCTGGCTAAGGTAGTCAACGAAAAGCTCAGGGTGAAGAGGAACCTCAAGAACGTACTTGTCCTTTTCGAGAACGGAGGCTGGCACAAGCCGCTCACCGACGTGCTTGTCCCATGGCTCGACTCCCTGGCCCCCTCCAGGGGATATGCGGTCACCGGCATCAGGAACCTGGCCAACGTAACTGAAGAATTCCTCTATGATTATGATGCAGTCCTGCAGATCGACTGTCCCCCTTATCCGTGGCCGAAAGAAGCACAGGATGCATTCATCAAATACATGAATGAGGGCCGGGGCGGCTATGCCGGATACCACCACGCTACCCTCCTGGGAGAGTTCGACGGATACGGGATGTGGGACTGGTTCTCCTGGTTCATGGGAGGGATCCGCTACAAGAACTACATAGCTGAGACCTGCGAAGGGACTGTCCGCCTGGAGGATTCAACCCACCCGGCACTCTCAGGAGTCCCTTCGGAATTCAAGATCCCGGAAGACGAATGGTACACATATGACAAAAGTCCCAGGCTGGCTCCTTACATCCATGTCCTGGCCTCGGTGGATGAGGCATCCTACAATCCGTCATCGAACATCAAGATGGGAGACCATCCGGTCATATGGACGAATACCTCGGTCAAGGCGAGGAACATATATTTCCAGTTCGGGCACAGTCCCAAACTGATGGAGAACGAAGCCTATCTGACCCTGCTGCTGGGGTCCATCGACTGGATATTGGGAAACAAGTAATATATTCTAAATGATATGATTATGAAAAAGATTCTCGCAGTTTGCCTGGGTTTGATTTGCGGACTGTCCATATGCTTCGGACAGGAATTCCAGGTTCCCCAGGCGCCTAAGGCACAGGATGAGGTGTGGGTCCTCTGCATAGGCAACTCTTTCACGTATTTCTTCCACTCCGACCAGATGCTATGCGAGATTGCCGAAAGCCAGGGGCTCCATATCAAGATCGGAAAATACCTTAAAGGCGGGCAGACATTCGGTCAGCATATGGGAATCGAGGAGAGCCGGAAAGCGAGACAGGTACGAGGATATGATTACGCCTTCCTCCAGGACCAGAGCGTGAATCCCGCCAGGCTTGCAAGGGACAAGAATGAAGCGGTCCTGACGGACTATATCAAGCTGAAGGATGAGGTCCTGGAATACTCCCCGGACTGCAAGATATTCCTCGAGAGGACATGGGGTTATCCCGGAAACAAGGCCGGAGATTTCGGCACCTGGCTGGAACTGGACAAGTACCTGAAGAAAGGGACGGCGAAGATGGCTCGGAAAGGACACACCAAGATCTCTCCTATCGGCGAAGCCTTCAAAAGAGCCATATGGGAAAGGCCGGATATCGCCATGTTCGGACCTGACGGGAAGCACCAGAGCAGGGAAGGATCCTATCTTAAGGCCTGTGTCAACTACCTGATGATCACCGGGAAAGCCTTTGCAGGAGAAGTTCCCTCATGTGAAGTAAACCCCGAAAAAGCCGCCGCCCTCAGGGCAATCGCAGAAAAGACTGTACTGGGTAATTGCTGAAACAATCGCAAATCACAAATGAAGAAGTTTCTAACGGTGCTTTCTACCATTCTGCTGCTGGCAGGATGTTCCGGAAATTCCGGGAATGGGGGAAAAGACATTGCTTCCCACGTTATTATCATAGGCCTTGACGGTTGGGGAACATGGTGTATGGATAAGGCCGACATTCCTTTCATCAGGGAGAAGATGAACGAAGGCAGTTACACGCTCTACAAACGGTCGGTCCTGCCTTCCGACAGCGGTCCCAACTGGGCTGCCATGATGAACGGAACTCCAGCTGAGTCTTCAGGAATACTCCGGAACGAGCCCTATCCGCTCTGCAAACCGCTGGCGCTTACGGAACATAATGCCCAGCCAACATTTTTTCATCTTTTAAAGCAGGCCCGCCCCGATGCCGAAACTGGTGTCGTGACCGAGTGGGGAGATTTCCTGAATTATGCCGATACCCTGTGCCTGGACTATTACAAGCGTATTTTCAGGCCCACGCAAAATCCGGATGCCATCGTGGAGGAAAGCGTCCGCTATATCAAGGATAAGAAGCCTGTCTTATGTTTCATCCATATCGATGCTCTCGACCATGTTGGCCATACCTATGGCAATGGTGCTCCTGAATACTATGCTGAACTTCCGGTGGTCGACGACCGCGTGCGGCGGATTGTCGATGGCATCAAGGAAGCCGGGATATATGATGACAGCATAATTATCGTAACCTCCGACCACGGTCACGAAGGCAAGTCTCACGGAGGCCGGAGCCAGAATGAGATTGAAACGCCTTTCGTAATCTGGGGCAAGGGTGTCAGGAAGAATCACGAAATCAAGGAAACCTTCATTCAGTACGATGTGGCCGCCACCGTGGCAAAAGTCTTCCACCTGGATACTCCGCAGAGCTGGAGGGGTGTACCTGTCGATGTCTTCGAATAGTTTTTCTTTGTAAACGCTTCGAATCGCGTAGAAGACTCTTGGGTCACAGTTCCGGTCTCCGGTCCAGAAAACGGTAGGA
>CADCQP010000146.1 GCA_902803535.1 uncultured Bacteroidia bacterium
CCCTGGCACCGTAATCGCTCAGGCAGACCTTGGCACCAGAAGAATTGACCAGAGTAAACAACTGGACCTCCTGCCCGTCGGAAAGGGTCCCGAAATGTTCCGTGACCACCCCGGCCTTATTTCCACATGCTGCAAAGACCAGAAGCGCCGCCGCCAGAAAAATCTTTCTCATTTCTCTTCAAGCATATACTTGGTCCACAGGTTCTCAGGAACAAGATTGAACGACTTCTTGAAAAACTTCTTTGCCCGGGACTTCCTGCCCAGACCCAGTTCACCCAATCCGGCAGTGTACCAGGCTTTAGCATTGATGCCTTCGACAGTGTAGCCAGTGTTTCCCTCAGCTCCGAAGAAGTTTACGAAATGGTCGACAACCGAACCCTTTCCATCTTCCACTAGAGCCTTGAACAGAGCCTTCGCTCCCGCCTTGTCTCCAAGTTTCTTAAGTGCCAGGCCCTTCCAGTAGCGGAAGTCGGACGACTTCACGTTCACGGCTGCCGCCTTCTCCCACGCGCTCCTGGCCTCTTCGTCCTGTCCGGCCTTCTCATATGCCTGGGCAATGAAAGCATAAATCTGCGCATCACGTGCAGTCCTTCCGTCCACCAGGAAGACCTGATGGTTCTCCGGATACCCGAAAGCCTTTTCATATAACTTCACTGCCTCGGCGGGATTGCCAGCGGCCTCTTTCTGCTTGCCGGCCACAAGGAGGGCATCCACATATATGTCATGGAAATTCCTCACTCCCTCGCGGGTCGGGAAATAGCAGGTGTCGAGAAGGCTCAGCACGTAATCACTTTCACCAAGGTAAGTACCGGTAACCACCTCCTGCGCGATGGGATAATAGCGCTTCAGGGAAGTCTCGTGATGCGACGTAAGGATTTCAAAGCGCTTGCGCACATCCTCATGTCCGGCTTCGAGCACCTGGTCATATTCCTCCAGGTAAAGAGGCTTCCCAGGTGCGAGGTCCACAGCCTTGGCATAGCAGGCCGCTGCCTCACGGTAATCCTTGGTCCACAGCCAGTTGTACCATCCGAGATTCCTCCATGCGAGGTCCATCCCCGGATCCAGTTCCACGGCCTTGCGCCACTGGGCAGCAGCATTGTCCTGCTGCTTGTTGTAAAGCAGGCATCCTTCCCAGTACCAGGGCTTTGCACTCTGCGGGAAGAGTTCCTTCGCCTTCTCGAGGACTGCGATAGTCTCAAGCCTGAAAGGATTGCATCCACCGACAGGAAGCCCCAGCGCGGCTTCAAAGAAGGACTTGTCATCCAGGAGGTAGCCAAGCCACATCTTCACAGTAGGATAAGCGCACTTGCCGTCAATGTATCTGAGCAATTTCACGGCCTCGTTACAGAAACCGTTGTGGACATACTGGATGGCCAGCTCCAGATAGGATTCCGGATCGTCCCGCATCAGGGCGACATGACCGGTTCCTCCGTCCAGGAGGTCTTTCTCATATGAAGCATATGCATTCAGGGGATCATTCCTGAGCACCTCTTCGATGCACCTGCGGGCCTCGCCCTTAATGCCCTCTACGCGTAGGACGGTTGCCTTGAGGTTGAGTGCGCTGTAGTTGTTCCCGTTACTGGAAACAGCCTCGTCCAGACGCTCCATGGCATTGGCATAATCGGCATCAGCACAGAACATCTGTGCCAGCTGATAATTCGCAGGAGAGTTGTAATTGTAATTCCATACGGCCCGGAAGAGGGTGTCGATTGCTGCCGCCTTTTCCCCGCGGTCCTTGAGGATAAGTCCCAGGTTGTACAGGGCCTCGCAATCTGATGGGCGGGTGTAATCCTTGGTGAGCCTCTTTATCGCCCGGCGCAGATAGACTGCAGCCTCCTCATCAAGGCCTCTCTTGCGGAGGATGACTCCCATCTTGGTATTCGCACGGGTGTCATCCGGGTCGCGCCTGAGGACCTCGAGGAAATAATCCTCGGGATTCAGATAAGGATTGTGGAACTGCAGGGCACGAAGGCCGACGAGATAGCACTCTTCGGTGTTCTCGATCTCCTGGGGACGGAGCGGCCTCTTCACCGTCTCGGGGAGAGGCAGGTCATATGAACTGTCTTTACGCGGAGTGTAGCTCAGCAGGAGCTTCCCATCACCGTCATAAAGAGTGACAGTCGTCTCATATGGCTTGAGCGAGCTGTCGATGCCCACAGTGGTTTCATATGGGGAATCCGGCGCGACGCCGAACTTCCCGCTGTAGAGCACGCGCTCCCCGGAAGACACCTTAACCTCAAGGTTCTTAAATACTTCCGTAGAGTTTACGCCTATGTAGTACTTCCCGTCACCACGAGGCTCATAGTTCAGCGCAGCCCTGCGGTTGGCCGCTTTCACCCCGTCGATCTTGCTAAGGCCGTAATAATACTGCGAGAACTTCCTGACCTGGTAGGGACTGATCCAGGAATAGTCCGGCTGGTTGTCGGAATATGCTCCCATCATCAGCTCTATGTAATGCCCGTCGGTGTCGGTCAGGATCTTCGAATCCCATTCCGAATTAGGGCCCCAGAGCCAGAACTTGCCGCCCTTGTTGATGTTGTGGTCGGCGGTGAGAAGGGTTCCGGCATCCACTCCATGGTCGTATCCGGCGATGAAGTCGTCCTTCTGGTCATATACGAACATAGAATTGCCCCCGTAATGGTTCTTGAACCACGAGGCATCGACATCATTCTCATATAGGTCCAGGCCGTTGAAAACCTCGTGAGTAACCGGCCAGTGTGCAAAACTGCTCTTGGTGTGGAAAGTCACGAAATCGGTCCGCGGCGGGAATATGATCTGGTAATCCGGGTTGGAAGCCGTAGCTACATTGGACCAGTAGAGGATGGAGTTGTCGTCCGCGGTGGAATTGATGAGCCTTCCGCTTATCTCCACATATGACTTTCCTGGATGGAGGGTGATGCCGATGGCCCACTGCATGCGATGACGGTGCTCCGTCTCACCGATCCATATGGTCTTGCTGCCGTCCGGGCACTCCTCGATCTTATAATCCACCGGCATCATGGAAGTGGCACGATGGTGGTGGAACACATTCCATTCCACTCCGCCCGAAATCCATGCACCGAGCATCCCGACGTCAGCCGGCTTGATCACATGCTGGTGATAGAATATGTCGTAATTGTCAGTCTTGTCCAGGGCATAGAAAAGCCTTCCTCCGATTTCAGGAAGCACGCAGACCTTCATGTACTCGTTCTCCAGATAGACGGCCTTCCATGCCACGTCCTTCCTTTCACGGGTCATGTTGTCATCCAGGGCATATGGATAGACACTCCTGCGCGCACGCTGATAAGACCATGTCCGCTCGAAGATAGGAGCCTGCTCCGGCGCATTGCGGACATATGTAGGAAGGACCAGGTCCTCTTCCCAGGCCTTGACCCTGCTCTGGGAATATGCGCTAAAAACTGTGACGGACGACAGGAGCAAGACGCCTGCCAGCCTGCTGAAAAAACTGCACATATTACTGTTTCAATTATTTATTATCGCAACGAGTACGGCTCGGCAAATTCGACCTTTGCCCCTTCTGGGGTGAAGATGTTCAGGTTCCAGCGCTTGGTCATCCCGATCGAAGGCTTCGACATCTTGTAACCTCCGCGGGAATAGAGGGTCATGAGCGTCTCCTGCATGTCCATTGTCTGGAAGCATACGTGACCGAATGAAACATCGGAAGGATAATAATGCTCAACACACTCCGTTCCTACCCCGATAGTGATGTAATGGATCCCCCTCTCACCCTCGTAACGCACGATTTCCTTGCCGCCCAGGAGCTTGATCCAGAAAGGATCACTTCCGTCAATCTTTCCGGCAGGCAGGCCGGCATGGTGGATACGGGTAGATATCCTCTTGTCAGAGAGATACTTCCCCGCACATTTCATATGCTTTCCATTCGCCGTGAATTCCACGAATTCAATCACGTTCCCGTCGGCGTCCTTCGTGGACACGACTTTCTCTCCCGCCCCGTCGGTGCTGACCTCAGACACAGGCCACTTCTTCTCCACGAGGAAATCATGCATCTTTTCGGCCGAGGCCACCTGGATGGAAACGCTCGCGAGTTTGTCCTTCCTGGAAGGAGCCTCGCTGTCCACGTAGAACTCGATGAACTGCCTTTCGTTCACCTTGAAAGCGTAAACCGTCCCCTTGTCCGAAGGATAGCTGAACGCCTCATCGAAGCCCAGGAAACGGCCGTAATAGTCCCTGACCATCTCCACGGAAGAAATCCTGTAAGTCATCTTGGCGATGCCGTACATGTCCGGAACCGCAGCAAAAGCGGACGCTGAAAACAGCAGGGCCGCTATGGCGAAAAACAATTTTCTCATATCAAAGTGGTCTGTCGATTATCCTGATGTCATATGTCTTGCCCTCGAAGACGATCCTGAGGCCGTCTGAGGTCGCGCTTACGCTGATGGACGGATTGACTACGCTCCCGTGCGCAGAACCGTCTTCGTAGATCACCACCGGGGTGAACGGAGGAACGCCCTCCTTGCTTTCCCACTGGGGCCATGCACCGAGTCCTCCGAAAAGGTGGGTGTTCTTCCAGCCTTCACCGGGCTGGAGGAACCTGCATTCAAGCGTCCCCTCAGGACCGTAAAGCTGGCGGGAGACAGAACGGTAGTTCCCGGAGGAAACTATCAGCATCCCTCCGTCGCGGCTTTCTGTCGGGGTTGAGCCGAAGGGCACGTTGATTCCATAACCGCCGAGGCGCAGACGTACCGGAGTGGGATAGTCGTGCCACAGCACGTGCACTTCGCCCTTGTCTCCGATAAGCATATGCGAATAGACGTGTTCGCACTCGAACTCCGGAGTCCCCTCATCCTTACCCCTGGTCATGTTGTAGTCCGGGACCATCGGGTAGCTGCTGGCTATGTGGTCTTCTTCCAGGAGTATGGCTTTGGACCGCCAATGATACATCCAGTCCCGTCCGCCAATCTTGTAGCCGCTCTGTCCCTGTCCAGTAGGCGCGCTGTCGCCGCCAGAGACACAGAATCCCAGGTCTGCCGAATAGGCATCCTGCTGGTATTTCGCACCGGCCTGCCAATAGGTACGGTCGAATGTCTGGCC
>CADCQP010000147.1 GCA_902803535.1 uncultured Bacteroidia bacterium
CATCAGCACTGAATACGGAAGTCATTCCGACTTTCTTACCAATTAATCCAGGCATTGGTTTGTTAATTAATTATTTATAAGAACTTCTATAAGGGTGCGCATGTCGCTGCGTACTCCTCCGCGCAAATTGCGGACTGCAAAGATAGGAATAATTATTTAAATGACAATTTTTTATTATCTTGGGCATATGAAAAAATTACTGCTCATCCTCGCCGTCGCCCTTTCCGCATGCGCATGCGGAGGCGAAAAACACATCCGCAATGCCAACTACGCATCCCAAAAGAGATTCAAGGCGCTCCTGCTGTGGGAACCGCATGCAGAAAGGGACCACGTGGACTTCGACAAACAGGCAATGGAGTTCTTCCGCAGGCTGAACTGGGGACAGGGATTCCAGCTGGACTCCACCACTTCCCTTGACGGGATCCCCCTGGACAGTCTCAGGCAATATAGTATAATAGTAGCCCTTAACGCAGCACCCTCAAGCCCTCAGTCCAGGGCCAACTTTGAAAAATACATGGAGGAAGGAGGCGGATGGATGGGCTTCCACGCCTCGGCCTACAACGACAGGAGGACTAACTGGCCATGGTACGTGCAGTTCCTCGGAGGAGGGGTATTCAAGTGCAACAACTGGCCCCCGCAGCCGGCCCTTGCTGTCCTGGACGAGACCAGGCACCCTGTGACCAAGGCGCTTCCAAAGGAGTTCGTACTCCCTGCAAGCGAATTCTACCAGTGGAGTCCGGAGCCACGTGCCAACAAGGACATACAGGTGCTCCTCTCACTCTCGCCGAAGAATTATCCCATCGGGATCAAGGACATAGTGTACGGCGGAGACTGGCCCATAGTGTGGACCAACCGTAATTACCGCATGATCTACCTCAACATGGGACACGGGAACCAGGAATTCAAGGACGCGAACCAGGACCTGCTTTTCGTCTCAGCATTCCGCTGGATCGTCTCCCGCGACCCCTCGGGAAATCCGTTTGACAAATAATACATATGCCACACCGCTTGTGGCACTTATCTATCAATCTATCAAATAGTTACAACACTTCAGGTTGCTTGTTTTCGAGCGAACGGCACGGAAGGCCGTTTACCTCACGGCCTTCAGCGGGATCTTCGCAAGGCATATGGCCGCATCGGTCCTCTTTTCCCCATATGACCTGTAATAGCAGCACCACAGTTCCTTTCCGACCACGATAAGGCCCGGATAAGAGCTGTCTGCAACGGGCTCGTGAAGGCTCGCCACTTTCTCGAACGGGCCCTCAAGCGGTCCCTTCCATATGGCCGTGAAGTTTCCGCCATCCACATATTCCCTTCCGGCAATCACAAGGTGGTCCTTTCCGAGCACCAGCAGCTCTGGCCCGCCGATCTTGAAACCTATGCCGGTGTATTTCCAATCCGTGTAAGGAGCGGAAGCGACTGCCAGCAGACCTTCAGCCGATGCCCCGTTGCGGTCGCCGTCCTGGCGGATGAGGACTACCATCCTGTCATCCGGAAGGAACCTGACGGTGGCTTCATTTGGATAGTCATTCTCGCTCAGGTCCATCTTGCACACGAAGTCATAATGCACCCCGTCAGCAGTCTTCCACAGGGTAAGGAAGGCCTGCGCAGGTCCGGTAACAGTGTAGCAGACGGTGTATCCGGTGCCCTTGTGCCATGTGACGCGCCACGGCCACTCCTGCCCGTTCAATCCGCCGCCTTCGGAAAACTCGAACTGCTGCAGCTCCGAGAAATTCCTGCCGTCTCGGCTGAAACACACCTGCGGCTTCCTCGCTACCAGTTTCCTGTCCACGTAGACGGACCCGCCTATGATGACCATGAGCCTGCCGTCAGGAGTGACCGAAAGCTTCGGGTCCCTCAGGTCGAAACCATCCTTCCCGATCAGGGCGACTGATTCCCAGTCATTTCCGTCTTTAGACGCCAGGATCCGTATCTTTCCGCGGGCCTCGCCGTCCTCGTCAAAGATGTGCGATCCGGCTTCACGGAACGTCACATAGTACCAGCCTTTGAACTCCACCATCGAAGTAAAAGCGCTGTGATTGTCATTAAACCAGATCAGTTCATTGCTGATGGGCTCAACTTCAGCCTTCTCCCCGCCCCCGCAGGAAGAAAGGCATATGAATGCAAACAGGGTTGCGATAATCGGGAACAGGAACTTCTTCATATGCACAAATATAACAAAAATGGCGGCCAATTGAACATTGGCCGCCTGCAAATCAGGTTCAGGTTTATTATTTGCCTCCTGCCTCGGCATTAGCCTCCTTGACCATGTTCTCGTTCGCGGAGATGAACACCTCTACGCGGCGGTTCTGGGCCTTTCCTGCTGCCGTGTCGTTGGAAGCGACAGGCTCATTGTAGGACTTGCCCTCAGCGGTCATACGGCTGGCGGCGATTCCGCAGCTCTTGAGATAGGACTCGACTGCAGCTGCCCTCTGGGCGGAGATGCGCTCATTGACCTCTGCGGTACCGGTGTTGTCGGTGTGACCGAAGATGGTAATGTCAGTGTCGGTCATGTCGCTCATCTTCTGGGCGAATTCCTTGAGCTCGGACTTGGCCGAAGAGCTGAGAGTGGTTCCGTTGGTCGGGAAAAGGATTCCGCTGGCGAAGGTAACCTTGATGGCCTTGAGTCCGTTGTTGTCGGTAACGGTCTCGATCTGGGCGTTCTCCAGGGCGGCGAGTTCCTCAGCCTTCTTGTCCATCTTCCTGCCGATCACGGCGCCTGTTCCGGCACCTACTGCGGTTCCGATGGCTGCACCGATGGCCGCACCCTTGGCATCCTTGCCGATGATAGCTCCCAGGATGGCACCTGCAGCTGCGCCGGCGCCAGCACCGATACCCGTACCTTTGGCTGTCTGTGAAGGAGTTCCGCAGCCGGTCGGGATAAGGGCTATGCCGATCATGAGTACAAATAAGAGTTTCTTCATAATTGTATTTGCTTTAAATTGAACAATTCTCTTTTACAACTTCAAAGATAGTAATAATTTCCATATTATTTCACCCAAGCTGGGCAGCGATGAACCAGCGCTTGAGGTCTGGACTGCCGGCCGAGTACTGCCCGACGTCAATAGTGTCAAGCAGATACAGGTCCTCCCCCTTGAACAGGGTATCCTTCGCCCCCGCCTCGATCTCGTTGATCTTGTCGATAGTCTCCTTGGGCACTATCAGGTGGCAGGGTATGACGAACGTCACCGGATTCAGGGCGACAGCATGCGCGACGGAACGGACCCCCGGATTGGAGCATATGGATGCGAAATCGGAATAACTGTAGAGTCCCAGGGGCGGATGGTAAGTCCCCTCCGGTCCGTGCACGAGGTCGAAGAGCTGTTTCCACACCGATTTCTGGAACTTTGTCCCGAATAGGCGGAGGTCCTCCCAGCGGAGGGTCGTAGCCATCATAAGGAGCTCGTCCGTAGTGATGCGGCCGCTGTGCATTTCCGAAGGAGCG